>JBBDNB010000026.1 GCA_040877935.1 Chitinophagales bacterium | reverse complement strand
TGCCGGGTGGTGTGGGGGGACAGCGGTGAAAGCCGCTTCCTACCCGATTAAAAATACCCAAACCCAGCAGCGAACAGCGACCCCCGCGGGGTCGAAAGCTTTTGCAATAGCCTGTCAAAACATACAACTCTCCGGAGTTTGGTAGTGGTTAAGATGCAGTTTTATAAACAATCCTGCCTGTACTCAGGAAATCAAACTCCAATTGGTTTTTTCCTGTTTACTATGAACAATCAAATATTTCAACAGTACCTGATGTTCGGGCTTTTCCAAGCGGGCATCATTATCCAGAATTTCTTCCGCACAAATACGCGCTTCCTGCAATATTTTTTGATCCTTTGACAGATCGGCCAGCTTTAATTGAGTGATTCCACTTTGCTGTGTACCCTCGATATCTCCGGGGCCTCTAAGCTTGAGATCTACTTCTGATATTTCAAAGCCATTGTTGGTTCGAACCATTGTATCCATTCTTATACGCGCCTCATTGCTGAGTTTCGGCCCGGTCATTAAAATGCAGTAAGACTGATCTGCTCCCCTTCCCACGCGGCCTCTTAACTGATGCAATTGCGAAAGACCAAATCGTTCGGCACTTTCTATCACCATTACACTTGCATTGGGCACATTCACACCTACTTCTATCACTGTAGTTGCAACCATTATATGTGTTTTTCCTGCGGCAAAGCGCTGCATTTCCATTTCCTTATCCTGTGGTTTCATCTGGCCGTGTACTACAGACACGTGAAATTCCGGCATGGGAAAAGCTCTGGAAATACTCTCATAACCATCCATCAGGTCTTTATAATCCAGTGTTTCAGATTCATTGATCAGCGGAAAAACCACGTAAACCTGTCTGCCCAGCTCTATTTGTTTGCGCATAAACCCGTGCATCTTTAGGCGTTTGTTTTCGAAATAATGTAGGGTTTGAATAGGTTTTCTGCCGGGAGGCAATTCATCAATAAGTGAAGTGTCTAAATCCCCATATACCGTCATTGCCAGTGTTCGCGGTATTGGAGTAGCGGTCATTACTAGAATATGTGGGGGCTTTGTGTTTTTCTTCCAAAGCTTTGCGCGCTGTGCTACACCAAAGCGATGCTGTTCATCTATTACTACAAAACCGAGGTTTTTAAAAACAACACTCCCCTCAAGCAGGGCATGAGTGCCAATTAAAAGATCAATTTCACCAGCGCTCAGCGCAGTCAGTATCTGTTTGCGCTCCTTTCCTTTTATTGATCCTGTAAGTATAGCTACTTTTACTGGCAACTTTTCCAGTTGTTCAGATATTCCTTTAAAATGCTGTTGTGCCAATATTTCGGTAGGTGCCATCATACAGCTTTGAAAGCCATTGTCTAAAGCCAGCATCATGCATAGCAGTGCCACCACTGTTTTTCCGCTGCCTACATCGCCCTGTATCAGCCGATTCATTTGTTTTCCGCTGAGCGAATCTTTCCGCACATCTCTTATGGCATTTTCCTGGGCTTTAGTCAATTTAAATGGGAGGCTTTTATAAAGGGCATTAAAATTTGTGCCCACCTGATCAAATACCTGCCCGGGAATATTAACTTTTCTGTATTGCCTGCTTCCCACTATTTTCATTTGCAGCAGGAAAAGCTCATCAAACTTTAACCTGGCCTGTGCCATTTTTAGGGCACGCGGGTTTCCCGGCTTGTGAATTTCCCTGTAGGCTTTTGCCCGTAGCGGAAATCTATATTTATTGATGATGGATTGCGGTAAAAATTCAGGCAGATCGCTGTCTTTAATTTCCGACAACAGGTGAGCGGTAAGTTTTTGTATGCCTTTGCTGTCGAGTCCCCTGTTTTTGAGTTTTTCGGTACTGTTATACACCGGTGAAAAGCCAAGTTTCAGGTCTGCTTGCTGCTCTTTAAGTATTTCTATTTCGGGATGTACGATATTTTTCTTTCCGTTGAAAAAACCGGGTTTCCCAAATACGATGTACAATGTGTTGGGCAGTAAATATTTTGATATCCAGTGCAGACCCCGAAACCAAAGCAGCTCCATTTGGCCGCTTTCATCTTCCAGGGTAGCAACCATGCGCTGTCCTCTCTTTTGCGGAATCGTTCTGACATTACGGATATATCCTTTTAGCTGAATGGCCGCTTCATTTACAGGGGCTTCGGCTATTGTATAGATTTTAGAGCGATCTACAAAGCGAAAGGGAAAGTGGTCCAACAGGTCTTTAAAAGTGAAAATACCGAGCTCCTTATTGAGCAGTTCAGCCCGCTGCGGGCCTACTCCTTTCAGGTATTCTACGGGTGTTTTTAATTTGGAATTCAAAAAGCAGGTTTTCCTATTGAGGATAATAATCTATGAAGTTACAAACTTAGAATTATTCCTTCCACCTACTTAGCGAAGGCAGACGTTCGCTTTGCTCTATACCTTTTGGCAAATGCGCCTCAGTTTTGGTATTTGATTTATAATTCATGTGGGTTTAATACATCTAAACCCGGTATGCCTTGAAAGTCTTTTGTGTTTCTTGTAAGCAAGATAAAGCTTTTGTCTAAGGCAGTTCCGGCAATAATAGCATCTGGTGTTTTGATTTTTCTATTTTTTCGAATTTCAACGCAATGATTGATAACACCCTGCGATATGTCCAAAATCAAACTATCAGCAATAAAGCTTTTAACTTTTTGTGTTGTGGATTTTTCAGTTTTCCAACAAAGCAGCTCAATTTGTGATATGATAGACAGTTTTGGAACTTCGTCAACAACCTTATCCATAAACTTCATGCCGGAATCAGGCAGGGTGAAAGAGAAATAATCAGAAACCACATTGGTATCAATCATGTATTGTCCCATTCTTTGCGCATTTGGTCAATGTGTTGATTAAGTTTTTCACCTTCTTCTTTACTAATTATACCTCTGTATTTATCGGATAATTTGGTTTTGTCAGTGCCCTTTTTGCCTTTGATTATCTTGATCAGTTGCAGTTCTTCCAGACTTTTAAGAAATCTGTAGGCTTTGTTATTGAAAATATGAATGGTAACTTTTTCCATATTGCAAATGCATTGTGCGGTTAAACTAAAGATAATAAAAAAACATTCACTCTTTCCACTTCATACTTTCCAGCATATGCAGAATATCGGCTTTGATAAAATCAATGACAGGTGCAAGTGAATCTTCATTGGGTTCTACCGGGAAGTACAAAGCACCCCTTATAAAATGGGCACTATCATCGCTGACATAAAACTGAATATTTGAGGCCGCATTTCCTCCCACCTGGTACAAAATCCCGCTGACATTATTCCTTTTGTTATGAATTTGCATTTCGTCAATATAATCGGCTTTAATGCTGTGCTTAAAAGTGAGTTTGTGCGAATCATCGATCAGTTTGCGCAGGGTATCTCTATTGTCCACTGGCCGGTAGCTTAAGTGGATTTTCCCGCCCTGAGATTTAAAATCAATATTCATCCAGCAGGGATAGGCAGTGGCCTCATTAAAAAAAGTAGTGTCGCGAACAACTTTACTGTAATGCGGCACTTCAAATTGAAAAGGACAGTCCGAAGGATTGAACAAACGGTATTTTTTTTCGGGCAAATCTATTTTAAAATAGCCTTTGGGTTTGGGGGTGTAGGAAGTTTCCTGGCATGCGCTTAATGCTAAAAAAAAGGCTGTAATTACTAGTATTGCGTTATTTTGGTTCACTGTGTAATGTGATTTTAACCCGTTCTATTCGGTTGTTTTGTACAGATAGTACTGTAAATTTAAAAGTGTCTGAGTGAATGCTTTCCCCTGCTTTTGGAATACGACCGGCAATTTCCAGAATTAATCCTGCCAGGGATTCAGATTCCCCTTTTTTATTGTCAAACACATCATCTCTCAGTTTTAGTACTTTAATAATATCGTTTAACAAAGTTTTGCCTTCAAATTCATAATTGAAATTATCGATTTTTACATAATCGATTTCATTGGCTTCATCGTATTCATCTTTTATTTCCCCGGTAATTTCCTCCACAATATCCTCTAAGGTAATGATGCCTTCGGTACCTCCATATTCATCAACAACTACGGCAAGGTGCACACCGTTTTCCTGTATTTCACGAAGCAGGTCGTTGATCTTTTTTGACTCAGGCACAAAAAATGGAGGGCGCAGGAGTTTTTGCCATTCAAAGTTTTCGGGTTCTTCAAGGTGATCGAGCAGATCTTTTACATAAAGTACACCCACAATTTTATCAATAGAATCTTCAAACACTGGGATTCGAGAAAAACCGGCTTGCTCCACCTCCCTGAGCAATTCAGAGTAAGGAGTAGAAATATCCAGTGCAAAAACATTTACCCTTGCGTGCATAATCTGCCGAACATTAATATTGCCAAATTTCACAATCCCTTTGAGCATATCTATTTCCTTGGCATCGGCTTTGGCACCTGTGGCAAGATCAATGGCTTTTTCCAACTCATCTTTGTCAATTTCTCCACTGTTCTTATGATTGATTTTCTTTTCAATAAAGCTCGAAAAGCGCACCAATAAAAAACCTATGGGATATTTAAATACAGAACGCATAAAATAAAGCGGAAAAGCCATAAATTTTGCCAGTTTCAGATTAAAGCGAGTAGCGTATATCTTAGGAGTGACTTCTCCATACACTACCATAACAAATGTCACGCCCACAAGATTGACCAGCAATTGCAATATTTCATTTTCAATGATCAGCAAAGTATTAAAAATGAAATAGGAGATAACAATGATAGCAACATTCACCAGGTTATTTCCAATGAGGATAGTGGCAAGGAGATAGCGCGGTTTCAACAACATTTCAAGCGCTTTATGAGCTGAGGCCGTTGAATCTTGTTTGAGTTGTTTCAACTCATTGGCTGTTAATGAAAAATAAGCCACTTCGGAACCGGATATCAATGCAGATGCCGTCAGCAAAATCAGTATTGCTACGATATACAGTAATAAATCACCTGTAACTCCTTCGGCTAAAACAGTCGAGAAGATTATTTCATTAATGTATGCGGAAGGGGCGTCCGGAGGCTGCGTATCCAAGAAACTAATGGTTCGTTAAAGAATAATTAAAAGGGCAAATCATCTTCATAGTTTTGTTGGTCTCCTGAGCTGCTCTCAGCTGGCGCAGATTCCGCTTTGGGTTTTGCAGCTGCTTCGCGCGGCTGATAAGAGGTTTCAGAACTTCCGCTATTATCTCCTTTACTGTCGAGCATTACCATTTGATCGGCAACTACTTCAGTTGTATAGCGGGTATTGTTATCAGCATCTTGATAATTTCGGGTTTTTAATTTGCCCTCAATATATACTTTGCTGCCTTTTTTCAGGTATTTTTCGGCTACATCGGCCAAGCCTCTCCACAAGACTACATTATGCCATTCAGTGAGGTCGATTTTATTGCCTTCCTTATCAATATAAGATTCGCTTGTGGCCATCGGGAAACGGGTAAGTGAAGTGCCGGAATCTAATTTTTTCAATTCGGGGTCTTTGCCCAGATTTCCTACCAGTATTACTTTGTTTACTCCTCTCATAATTTTTTGTTTTTGATCATTATATACGGGAATATAATAATTAATTTCCCAATAACAAATTTATCAAACGCGGAAAAGCAAAATTATTCAATTTATTGATACTTATCTCCTGAAATTCATTAATAGGAGGCAATTTAAAAATTTTTAACTCAAAAAGCACAGCCTTAATTTTTTGATGCGTCAATATATGTGTACGCTCTGCTATTTTATTGAGCTCAAAAGTAACCCCATGATTTTCCCATAAACCCGGAATTCCATTTTTCTTCACTGCATTTTTGCTTAGAAATGCTTCTGCTTCTACACAGGGCAACTCGTAAAGCCCTTGCCAGATATCGCCTTTGCCGCGTCTTCTGATCAATGTGTTTCCTTTTTGGTCGGTAAACATGAAATAATTGAAATGACGGGTGCGCTTTTTGAGCTTTTTCAATTTTACAGGAAACTGTGCTATTTCATCAGCATTATAAGCATAGCATTCGTTTTGCAACGGACAATCGCTGCATCGTGGGTTTTTTGGCAAGCATATTTCAGCTCCAAAATCCATAATGGCTTGGTTATAGAGTGCTGGTTTTTTTGCATCTATCAATTCATCCGAAAGTTTTTCAAATTCCTTTTTCCCTTTTGTACTGTCAATTGCTGTAGAAATACCAAAGCAACGCGACAAAACCCTGTAGACATTGCCATCCAATACTGCTTTGCGTTCGCCAAAAGCAAATGAAGCAATAGCCGCAGCGGTGTATGGCCCCACGCCTTTTAACTTTAAAATATCTGTGTAATTATCAGGGAAAACGCCATTCAGCTCATGCTCAACATATCGTGCAGCAGCCAGTAAGTTTCTTGCTCTGGAATAGTAACCCAGGCCTTCCCATAATTTCAACACGTCATCTTCTTTGGCATTTGCCAGATCAGATATGTGCGGATACTGTTTTTTGAATTTGAGAAAATAGTTCCAGCCCTGATCTACGCGGGTTTGTTGCAAAATGACTTCTGAGAGCCAAATCAAGTAGGGATCGGAAATCCCTTTCCAGGGCATTGGCCTTTGTTTTGGATCGTAGTTTTGAAGTAAAAGTGTTGTAAAATCAGCTTTTCGCATCCTTAAAACAAAGCAGTTTGTTTTTTCTTTAAAAAAAAATGTTCATCTTTGTGCTTCCTGTAAATACGCATAACACTATTATTAATATATAAAAACGAGATTTTATGAGAAAAGCGGATTTGATTGCGGATATTTCTGAGAAAACAGGAATTGCAAAGGTAGATGTTTTAGTCACTTTAGAAGCATTCTTCAAAGAAATTAAAGACAATCTAAAGAAGGGTGAAAACATTTATATTCGCGGCTTTGGTTCTTTTATTATAAAGCGTAGAGCTGCAAAAGTAGGTAGAAATATCAAGAAAAATGTGGCCATTGATATACCTGCACACTATATTCCAAGTTTTAAGCCTGCAAAAGTTTTTGTAGATGCCGTGAAAAAGAATCTGAAAGCTGATCAATAGTGTCTAAAAGCCGTCTATTATTGGTGGTAGTCAGTATTGCAGTGGCAATAGGCATTTACCTGTTGCCCGTTAAGCCGCTTAAAGTAAAAGAAGAGACTAAAGAAGAAAAGGAAGAAAAAGTAGCTTCTGAAGACACCTTTGATGCCGGAACTTATTTTTCCGGAAAAAAGGAAGCACTGGAAGTACTGCTTCAGGACAGTCTCAATCTTTTAGACAATCAATTGGAAAGTGCTGCCGGAGCTGAAGAGAAGTTGGAACATTTGGAAAAGATCACCGACTTTTGCTACCGGAATAAATTGGCGGCATTGGCTGCTAAATACGAAAAGAAAAAGATTGAGTGGAGTTCCGATCCTGATGAACTTAAAAAAACGGGTGATCGGCTGATTCGAATTTCATTTGTAGAAGAACAAAACCCTGGTGCCCGGCTTTATATCAGCAATGCTGCTATAAAGGCTTATAATAAGGCTTTGGAAGTTGACCCGGACAACATTGATACGAAGGTGCGGGTTGCATCGGCCTATATGGATGGAACCAATCAGGTGATGCAGGGTGTTACTCTGCTGCTTGAAGTGCTGGATGATGATCCTGAAAACGTAGATGCCAACTTAATACTTGGGAGATACGGAATAATTTCGGGGCAATTAGACAAGGCACTGAGCAGATTGAACACCGTTATAGAACAAGATTCCACAATTGCAGAAGCTTATCTTTACAGAGCTGAAGCATTAAATGGTTTGGGGAGAACAGAAGAAGCCATAGCAGATTTTGAACGCTGCAAAAAACTTCTTGACAACCCACAGTTAGAAAGAGAAATTGATATTTTTATCAAAGAATTAAAAAACAATTAAAATTTAAAATTATGCCTTGCGGTAAAAAAAGAAAAAGACACAAGATTGCTACTCACAAGAGAAAAAAGAGACTCAGAAAGAACAGGCACAAGAAAAAGAAATAAGCTTTGAACCTGAGACATTCATCATTTTTTCATTTCTTATAACTCCCTATATTACTCGTTGCAGAAATGCGGCCTAAATTTTTTATTCTATGGTCAATAGGGAATTGATCGTTAACTCCTCACCTGAAGGAGTAGAGATAGCATTATTGGAAGACAAAGAACTGGTTGAACTTCACCGCGAAAAAATCGGTAAGGAGTTCAGAGTGGGGGACGTGTATCTGGGCAAGATCACCAAAACGATCTCTGGCCTGAATGCTGCTTTTGTAAATGTGGGTTACAAAAAAGATGCTTTCCTTCATTACCTGGATCTTGGTGCAAACATCAGAACACTTAACCGCATTGTTCAGTCTTCAATTGCAGGTAATTTTAATGATTACAACCTCAATCAACTTAAGTTTGAAAAGGAGATTCAGAAAACGGGTAAAATTGATGAACCTTTAGACCGGAGATTTCCGGTATTGGTACAGGTACTCAAAGAACCGATTTCCACCAAAGGCCCTCGACTTACCAGCGAAATTTCCTTAGCAGGCCGATACCTGGTGCTGATGCCACTTGGAAGTGGTGTTGGCGTTTCAAAGCGGGTTTCTACCAATGATGAGCGCAAAAGATTAGAGCGCCTGATTGAAAGCATTAAGCCCAAAAATTTTGGAGTGGTAGTGCGCACCAATGCTGAGGGAAAGAGTGTTGCCGACCTTCATGCCGACCTCAATAGTTTACTTGAGCGATGGAAGGGGATTATTCAAAACCTGAAAGGGCTTAAACCTCCGGCAAAAGTCCAGGGAGAGTTGAAAAAAACCTCAAGTATTATTCGCGATTTGCTCAATGATTCTTTCAATAAGATCATTGTAAATGAACCCCAACTGGCCAAAGAGCTGGAACAATACCTGGAAAAGATCATTCCCGATAGGCAAGGAATAGTAAGCCACTTTGATTCCAAAACCACTTTATTTGATAAATTTTCGATCACTCGGCAGATCAAATCGCTTTTTGGCAAAACAGTAACAATGCCCGGAGGCTCTTACCTGGTAATAGAGCATACCGAAGCACTGCACGTGATTGATGTGAATAGTGGCTACAAAGTAGCGCGCAAGGACGATCAGGAAACTACGGCATTGAAAGTAAACATGGATGCGGCCAAAGAAGTAGCGCGTCAATTGCGATTGAGGGATATTGGCGGAATCATTGTGGTGGATTTTATCGACCTGAAAAAAATAGAGCATAAAAAGCAGCTGTATCAGGCCATGAAGGATTTTATGAAAAATGATCGGGCTAAACATGCTGTGCTTCCTTTGAGCAAGTTTGGTTTGATACAAATCACAAGGGAAAGAACCCGTCCTGAAATTAATATCACAACAACCGAAAACTGTCCTTCTTGTGGAGGTACGGGTCAAATTCAGGCCTCTATTCTGCTGATAGATGAAATTGAAATTAAGCTTAAAAAGCTACTTGAGCTGGGCTATGATTTTAATTTGTACACCCATCCATATATTGAAGCTTATATAAACAGGGGAATCCCCTCTAAACGCATGAAGTGGATGTGGGAATATAAAACTTCAGTGCCCGTTTACGCCAATAATGACTATCACCTGACTGAATATCATTTTCTGGATAAAGATGGTATTGAGATAGAGTTTTAGTTTTTATCATAGACTGTTTCCATAAAATCCCTTTCTACTTTAGAAATTAATTGGATCATATTTTTTTTGGTGCGCCTGTCCATGTCTTCAAAAACAACATAGCCGTTGTTCATTATTTCTATTCCGAGTTGAATGCCACTTACTTCCTCTTGACTAAAGGTTTCAGGATTTTTTTCCATCTTTAAAACAACCGTTTCCATTACCTCTACAGTTTTTTTAAGCAATGAAGTATCTGTTAAAAATTCGAGTAGATGCTCAATATCTCTGAGAAATTTTTTGGCCTCATTTTCCGGAATAGCGGCCATGGCATGCCTGTAATCTTCATCACTGATCGGAACTTTCATGCCAATTTCTACTATACTTTCTTTAATGCGCCCTTCAAACTTTTTTGTGTTTAAAAACGCTTCAAGCGAAAGCATACCTGCCCTTAATGCCCGTGGAAGCTGAAAACCAAATGTAAACACCGCACTTGACATGCTTCCGATTAACTTAAACACTTTGGTAGGGTGACGAACATAACTGCTCAAATAAGTAAAGGCTTCATCGAGCTCCTCTCTCACTTCAATAGAAGGATACATAACCATTAAAAAATAGTTTCGCACGGTCTGCACCAATTCCCTGTTGATGCCTCTGGGCAAATCGTAGTTTTCTGCTAAGCGCTCATAGTCATAGCGTTTGCGAACCATTTCGCGGTATTTCTCAATCAGGTGGGCATTGAGGTTTTTCTTCTCATCTAACTTGCTCATCTTATACAGGGGCCTTTACTCCACAGTACCACGCCATTGGCTTCTGCGCGACACTCATTTTGGTAGGTGCGGTCGTCACAACCACAAACGGGGTCGTAAATTGTACTACATACTTTATTTACATTCACATTTTCATAATCAATGCAGTTTTTTGACTTACCACATCCTGCAATAAGAAAAATGCCCAAAGCAATACCATAAATCACAAAATGCAGCATCAGTTTATTTTTATCAAATTTAATTTCCTCAATTTCTGATCTCTTGTTTCAGGAGATAAAAATTTGCCAGTAATAAGTGTTACAGGATAATAATAAAAATTTTCCATTTCTTCATAAGAGATACCTGAATCTTCTATTTCATGCATTTCATCACTAGGAACAATCAAATAAGCAGTTTTATTCCAGCTGCTAATTCTTTCTTTGCTGTAAATTGCCTGAACAATACTTTGACTGTAGAAATCCAATGAATGAAAATTGCTTTTATAGGTATAGACATTATCAATTGAAATTTGCTTTTGTTCAATATAATTGGCCAATTCTTTTGTACCCTGGTATTTTAAAAGCTGTGGATAGAAAAATCCGTTTACAATAAAATTTGCTGCAATAATTGCCAATACTGATGGCATTACAACACTGATTTTTTTGTGGACATTGAAAAATGCCAAAATACTGAGCAAAGCAAAAACAGCAAATAAAATCCATATGATGAGCTGAGCTACACCGAACCATTGTGTGCCCATCCAAACAGCAATGCCCAGCAAAGAAATTGTGACAAACAACTGAAAATAACGGATAAAATGCTGCCAGTAGGGCCTTTGTTTTTCAGTCATCAACAGGATAAACCGTGCTGTAAGTACTGCCGCCAATGGATATGCAGGATAGATATAATGCGGCAATTTATATTGCGACATAGACATGGCAATAAAAGTAAGCACAAATCCGCCCAGTGCTATTTGCTCCCTGTTTCCCGAATTTTTTTGTCTGAAAACAATGAGGTTCAGTATTTTTCTGAAAACACCAAATACTGCAAAGAGTGAAAAAGGCAAAAATGACCAGAGAAAAGTATGCGTAAAAAACAAAGGTGAAGGATCCTGTCTGACTGCCTGAGATTGAATAAAAGCATTTTCACCCGTTAGTCGTCCAAAGCTCTGTTCCCAAAAGAAAAAATAAGGACCATAATTGCCATATTGCTCATAAAGTCCCCAGATCATTGGGCTGATCATCAATAAACTAAGTAAGATTATACCGTACCAGGCTGGTCTGAAAAATTGTTTCCATTCCCCCCTTAGTAGAAAATGAGTACCAAAAGCCAATGCCGGAATCATCAACCCGAGCGGGCCTTTGGCCAAAAGCCCCAGTGCAATGCCCACAGCACTGCCAATAAAAAATACGGCTTTGGGATTTTTCATAAAAGCAGCCAATTGCCAAATTGAAAAAATCACGGCATTGGTCAATAAAGTATCTGTTCTTACATCATTATTGATCAGGATAAGTGCCTGGCAAGAAGCATAGATCAGTGCGGAAAGTCTTGCAGTGTCTTTACTGTAGAACAAAGTAGCAAAACGGTAAAGCGCAAAAACACCAATTAGCGTAGATAAAAAACTCGGCAGTTTATAGGCCCAATTGCTGATGCCGAAAATCTGAAAGGAAAGGGACGAAAGCCAAAAGAGCAAAGGCGGTTTATCGAGATAATCTTTCAGGCGGTGCTGCACTTGCAGGTAATTGCCGTTTTCTGCCATTTCTCTTGCAATACTCGCATATTGTGCGGCATCTATATCCATCAAATCTATCTGCAAACCCAGTGCATACACAAGTGCCAATCCGGCAATGCAGATATAATACCAATAATTTTCTGCAATATTGTTCTTCATTTCAGGCAAAAATATTGATTTTAAGCTGAAAAACTGTTTTTAATTAAATTATTGTTTTATGCGAAACCCATTTGAAATTGGCGCAATTAAAACATACCGGCACAAGGTATCAAAAAATGATACAGCCCGATTTGAAAGTGGTGAGGTACATGCTGTTTATGCTACCTTTGCATTGGCCCGGGATGCCGAATGGGCCTGTCGCTTGTTTGTGCTCGAAATGAAGGAAGAACATGAAGAAGGCATTGGCAGTGCATTGAGTATTAAACATCATGCACCGGCAGCTGTTGGTGCTGAACTTGTGTTTACAGCAAAACTGGAATCAGTCGAAAACAATAAAGTGCTTTGCAGTTTTAAGGTAGCACACAATCAGCGACTGATTGCTGAAGGCACACAGGAACAGCGAATTTTAAGCAAAGAAAAACTGAAGACAATTTTTAAATCGATTTGAAAATGGCAGCGGAGAAGAAGGACAATCTGAATATAAAAAACCGAAAAGCGCGCTTTGAGTATGAAATACTGGACAAATACACTGCCGGGATTCAGCTCACTGGCTCTGAAATTAAATCCATACGTTCGGGAGAAGCCAATTTAAAAGAGGCTTATTGCTTTTTCAGAAAAAACGAACTCTATATTAAAAACATGCATATCGCAGAATACACACATGGTGGTGTTTACAATCATGATCCATTGCGCGTGCGCAAACTGCTGCTCACAAAAAAGGAATTGAAAAAGCTGCTGGAAAAAAAGAAAAAAGACAAGAGCCTGACAATTGTTGCTTTGCGCCTGTTTATCTCCAAGAGGGGATTTGCCAAATTAAATATTGCCCTGGCAAAAGGTAAAAAAATACACGATAAAAGACATTCCATAAAAGAGCGCGAATCCAAAAGAGAATTGCAAAGGGCTTTGAAATATAAGGGTTAATTTACCAACCTGAGCTCTTAAATAATTATCGAACTCAGGTTACCAGGCTTTCCCTTTCAGCATTGGCACAAAGCGAAATTTATCAAACTCCTCCTGTTCAAATTCTTTCTCGCTGATTTTTGTAAAGCGCATCATGGTTTGTGTATTGCCCTCGCCAAACGGAATAACCAAATACCCGCCTACTTTCAGTTGCTGCATCAGTTTTTTTGGCAGTTCGGGAGCAGCAGCAGTGATTAAAATTTTATCATAAGGGGCATAAGCCTCCTTGCCTTCAAATCCATCGCCATAAAAAGTGCGGATATTCCTGTAAGGCAGTTTTTCAAGCAGTGCTTTGGTCTGGTCATACAGTTTTTTCTGTCGTTCTATACTGTAAACTTTCGCCCCCATTACAGAAAGAACAACCGCCTGATAACCGGAGCCTGTACCAATTTCTAAAATTTTATCCTTAGGCGCTACCTCCAACAACTGCGTTTGAAAAGCAACTGTATAGGGCTGCGAAATGGTTTGCCCTGCTTCTATAGGGAAAGCTGTATCCTCATATGCGCGGTGATAAAAAGCATTATCGGGAATAAAAAAATGCCGTGGAACTTTATCAATAGCAGCCAGTACTTTGGGATCTTCTATCCCTTTTTTTTTCAAAAGACCAACCAGTTGGGCCCTTTCTCCTCTTTGTTTGAATGTATCTTTCAGCTCCATTTCCTTTGCAAATATATAGGTTACTACTTACTTCTTTTATCTAAGAAAAATACGGGTTTCCTCGATTTCGGAGGAAATTGCTCCGCTGAAATCTTCTGAGGGTTTTCGAATAACACATCAGGTGCTACACGCAAGCGTGCCCTGAAATGATCTTTAATGACTTTTTCAAAGTCCTCTTCAGTGGCCAGATCATTCAACCCGATTCGGATCAATAAATTATCCATTCCCACCTCATTATTGCGCACTTCCACAATATAATTCTCCACGCCCTTAATATTGTTCAGCACATCATAAATGGCGGGCGGATAAAGCGTAGTGCCTTTGTATTTGATCATTTGCTGTTTGCGCCCCAGCACCGGCCCAATACGCATGGAGTTGCGCCCACATGTGCAGGTTGCTTCAAATTGCTCCACAATATCACCCGTTTTAAAGCGCAGCAGCGGCATACCTTCCATGCCCAGGGTGGTAATCACCAGTTCTCCAGGCACACCTTTTGGAACAGGTTTTCCGGCATCATCCAGGAATTCGCAGATAATCAACTCGGGATGCTGATGCCCGCCTTTTCCAGCTTCACATTCGGTAAATGCAGTACTCATTTCAGTGGAAGCATAGGTCGAAAACAATTGCACATCCCATTTTTCAGTTATTTTCTGCCCCAGCGTATTCAATTCAAAATTTTTCTGCCGAATCGGCTCGCCAATACAGATAATTTTTTGAATACTGCTGTTCTGAAAATTGAGGCCATTTTTTTCAGCAAATTCAATCAATTTCAAAATAAAAGAAGGTACTGCCACCAGCACATTGGGCTTGATTCTTTTAATAGTATCCCATTGCAGCTCAGGCGCACCCGCTCCTACCCGAACTATACCTGCGCCCAGTTTTCGCGCCCCGATAAAATAGGCCAGGCCTGCCATAAAACGTTTGTCAATGGTGGTCATTAATTGAATGGTATCTTCATCGTTGATGCCTGCACAGTCATATGAAATGGCCTCATTATAAGCCAGTCTATCGAGGTCTTTATCCGTGAGGGCAAAAGTCACCGGATCGCCCAAAGTCCCGGAACTGGTAATATAATCGATGATTTTTCTTTTTGAAACACAAATGAAATCATCATTGAATTGTTGCAATTGATCTTTACTGGTAAGCGGAAATTTTTGTAGGTCCTCAATCCCGTTTATTTCATCGATATCTATGCCCTTTTCCCTGAAAATACGCTGATAATAAGGCGAATGCAATTGCAAATAGCGCAATTGTTCTTTCAGCTTTTTATCCTGGAATGACCGGATGGCCTCAGGGGACATAAATTCTATTTGAGGGTGCAGCATTTTTTTTTCAAATTTTCAGGAGCAATTTAAGCGATCTTTTTCAATTTGCTCTGCTTCTCCTTTGTTGGGAATTTCCAATTCCAAAGCTTTTTGATAATGTTGTTCTGCTTTATTGCAATTTTCTTGTATTGCGTAATAATTGCCCAGCACCCAATGTGTAAGGTACATTTGCGGGTTGGCAGCCTCAAAATCACCCAGCAGTTTATCATTCAATTGCGTTTTATTGGCAATGGCTTTCTTTATTTTTTTCAAAAGTGATTTGTAGGTCAAAAACCGATCATATTCCGGATGCTGTAAAAAAGTATCTGCCGGAATGATTAAATCCCTATTGTAAATGGCTGAATCCATTTTCAGCCCGGGATATTTATCAAAAACCTCATCCAACTGGTAGGGGATGAAAGCGCCCAATTGAAAAGGGTTTGCAGAAAGCCAGAATATTTTTTTAGTGAGATTAAAGATCACAGCGTGGTGGGCAATCAATTGATTGAGGGCTTTTTCATTGCCCGTTCCTATATCCTCATTCCCCAGGCCTTTTCTGTCGCGTAAAATGGCTGCGTATTTTTCGGCATCTAAGGTGTCATAATGCTGCATCAATTCTTTGAGGCGTTCAAATCGGTAGGCAGAAGCACTTCTTTCGCGATCGCGTTTGTGCAATTCCAGCCCTGAAAAATATTCCGAGCGAAAATGATTGGAGCAAAGCATTTTTGAGTTTGAAGCTTGGGGCAGAAAAAGAACAGTGGTATCCGGTGTAATTTCTATCAGAGCTGTTTTTCCATCAGTTTCCGAGCCAATCATAATAGATTCTGAAACAAAGGACCTGCGTTTTTGGGCAATTTGAAAAGCTTCCTCAATATTGGCGGCATACTGCAAAATTTCCCGGCCAATAATGGAAATAGGCGTTGCCGCGCCTCCCGGAATTTCAGACTTTGCGGCATTCATGGTCACTGAAAGTCCTTTTTCATTCATGCCTGAAACCACCCCGATAAATCCGCCCCAACTCACTGTTGCCAGTTTATAGCCTTTATCGGGATTAATAAATAGGAGGATTTTGTCTTTGGCGAAATTTTCCCCGGCATAAAAATCAAAATTTCTGCCGATGAACAAATCTCCTTTTTTGGAATTATCGTCCCAGGTAGAAAATGAAGTGCAGCCCACCAAAGCCAAGTTTTGCAAAGCGTGGCCAATATCATGTGCCGCGTGGTAATTCAGAATGCGCTCGTAATTATTGCCAATAAAACCATAATCATCTGAAGCGGAAAAAGAAACACCATAGATTTCTTTTTTGTATTCCTCAGGGATGTATTCGTCAATATCCCTGTTGAACCAGCGCACAAAATATTTCAAAAAGCGCAGGTAAAAATCCGAGGGCACCAGTTCCTTGATCTGTTCCACAAAATAGCGTTCCTGATCCTGTACCAGTTCCCGCGCCAGTTTTCCGTGCGCAATACCGCGCTCAAAAGCATTGCCTTCAAGGTACATTTCCCAAATGCCATAGTCGTTTTTCTTCAGCCAGTTGGCACCGAGCACATAGAAATCATTGCCCGGGTTTTCCCTTTCCTGTTCTGCAATAGAGCGATTGTCAATTTGTGGAAAATCCAACTGGGTTTCCATTTTATAAACAATCCCTACAACAATCAGCAGAATGCCGGAGAGCAGGAAAAAAATTAAAAGCAGCCGCTTAAAAAACTTCATAGGGTGAAAATACAGTGCTAATCCCTTGCATCAAATAAATAAGGGGAATTTCCTTTGGCATGGTTGCGCCCAAGACGATAAATGTCTCGGCAGGCCAAAACACATCCTTATGGATATTTCGCCTCAGGTGTACGGCAAATTTCCTTGTACTCAAACAAGGGAGCATGCTCCCTTGCTGAAATATTGAATCGGGTCAAAAGATGCAAAAGAAATTTGGGCACTGAAAATATAAGCCCAAATAAACTAATTTTGAGCCATGCAAGTGCAAAACACCCTCCACTATATTGACTGGTCGCTTATTGTAGTGTTTTTGATTATATCATTGGCCATCAGTCTCTTTGTACGCAAAAAAGCAGCCAAAAGCTTGGAGGATTTTTTCCTGGGTGGACGGCAATTCCCCTGGTACCTGGCAGGTATTTCTATGGTGGCTACCACCTTTGCTGCTGATACTCCGTTGGCAGTTACTGAACTGGTCGCACAGCACGGGATATCGGGCAACTGGCTCTGGTGGAGTTTTTTATTTGGCGGAATGCTCACCACTTTTTTCTTTGCCGGACTTTGGCGAAAATCAGGAGTGCTCACTGAAGTAGAATTGATAGAACTGCGCTATAGTGGCCGACCTGCTGCAATTTTACGCGGCTTTCGCTCACTTTACCTGGGTTTGTTTATGAATGTTTTCATTATTGCCTGGGTGAATCTGGCCATGAATGCCTTGTTGGTCGTTTTTTTTGAAATACCTCAAGATCAGGTGCTTTACTACACCGGAGGACTGATGTTGCTGGCTGCTGTTTACTCATCTATTGGCGGTCTTTGGGGCGTTGCGCTGACGGATATGTTTCAGTTTGTTATTGCTATGCTGGGTACACTGGTGCTGGCTTACCTGGTTGTTAATAATGAGGATGTTGGCGGTATGAGTGGGCTAAAAGCGGCTTTGCCGGATTCTACTTTTGATTTTTTTCCGCAAATCGGCAATGGAGATCTCACAGGTACACTCAGCATTTCCCTCGCAGCATTTTTGGCCTATACAACAGTGCAGTGGTGGGCAAGCTGGTATCCCGGGGCAGAACCGGGCGGTGGTGGTTATGTAGCCCAGCGCATGATGAGTACCCGAAACGACAAAGAGGCGGTTTATGCGACTTTGCTGTTTCAAATTGCACATTACTGCATTCGACCCTGGCCCTGGATTTTGGTAGGCCTGGCTTCGCTTGTGCTCTATCCAGATCTTGCAGCAGAAGATAAAAAACTGGGTTATGTAATGGCCATGCAGGATTATCTGCCTGTGGGATGGAAAGGGCTTTTGCTCGCTGCTTTTTTTGCCGCTTATTTAAGTACCATTTCCACGCAACTGAACTGGGGAGCTTCTTATTTGGTCAATGATTTTTACAAGCGCTTTTTTCGACAAAATGCTGATCAAAATCAATTGGTTGCCGTGTCGCGTGGGGTTACGCTGCTGCTCGCCTTTCTCGGCATTTTACTCACCACCCAGCTGGAAACCATTTCCGGGGTCTGGACTTTTATCATTGAATGTGGTGCCGGGCTGGGACTGGTTTTGATCTTGCGCTGGTACTGGTGGCGCATCAATGCATGGAGTGAAATTTCTGCTACAGCAGCGCCATTTATTGCCTATGCTTTTTCCAAATTCTACCTGGGCTGGGAATTCCCAGAAAGCTTCTTTCTCACTGTAGGTTTTACCACTGTAGTTTGGATACTGGTTACTTTTCTAACCCGTCCTACTGAAGCGCATGTTTTACAGCATTTCTACAATAAAGTAGAACCGGCCGGTTATTGGGGCGCATTTGAAAAAACAGATCCCGACAGCAATAAAGCCTCAGTTCTGAATCTTTTTATTTGCTGGATTTCTGCCATTGTACTGACTTATGGCTCTTTGTTTTTTATCGGCAAAATACTTTTTGCCGAATGGCAATTGGCCGGCATGTATGGTGGATTGGTTTTGTTGAGTTTTTTAGTGCTGCACAATCGAATGAAATTTATCAGGTTGATTTGATAAGCATTGAAAAATTGTGGTTCAACCCGGGATATCCTGAAGAACAAGAGTTAGCACATCTTTAAACTAAAGCAATTTCAAATAGCCAACTAAATCCAGCCGGTTCCAAAACCACGGAATGGCCAGGGAATACTGATCAATATAATTAACAGGCCAATGCCCATCCAAATGACCAGTTGCTTGTGTTTTCCTGCATCTGTTTCTTGTTTTTTGGACCGCACCCGTCCAACAGTGATCAGTGCTACGGCTATCAGCATGGCAGTAATGTGTTCAACTGCCCAGTAGCGCAATGCAGTTTCGCCCATGGCCTCGGGCATTTCCATCAGCGCAATTTGTACTTTATCGCTGATCACATACAGCACCAATCCCAGTACCAATTGTAAATGGGTGAAGATCAGTGTGTACAGACTCAATTTGTTGTCAACAGCGGTAAAGGGCTTATTTCCTTTCCATTTGATAAATGCATTTACAACGGTCAGGATTAATGCAAAAAGCAAAATATACCTGAGCAAACTGTGGCTGTGTAATAATCCTTCGAACATGATTTCAATATTTTTGAATGATAAAGTTAAGTTTAAAAACCACAACCCCTAAAAAAACACCTCCTGTGCCAACCTAAAAGTATTGGCATGGGCATTTACAATATCTGAAATTTTTGCTGAATACCCACCGCCCATACTCACAGCTACAGGAATATTGTTTGCCCTGCATTGCTCAAAAACAAAGCGATCGCGGGCTTTGCATGCCTCAATACTCAAACCCAGTCGCCCGAGTTTGTCTGTTTTAAGCACATCCACTCCCGAAAGGTAAAAAACAAAGTCCGGTTCTACTTTATCGATCAATGGTGGCAATATGTTTTTCAGTTGCGACAGATAATAGTCATCACTGCAATGATCAGGCAAAGCAATATCCAAATCAGATTTTTCCTTTTTTAGCGGATAGTTTTTTGCCCCGTGCATACTGAAAGTAAAAACCTGATCATTTTCCCTGAAAATTTCAGCCGTCCCATTTCCCTGGTGCACATCCAGATCTACAATTAGAATTTGCTTAGCTTTTTGGACAGCGAGCAGTTCCAAAGCCCCAATAGCTATATCATTCAGCAGGCAAAATCCTTCGCCCCTGTTGCTGTATGCGTGATGTGTACCTCCGGCAACATTCATGGCGATTTTATTGTCCAGGGCAAAATAGGCGCAATCTACCGTGCCCTGGCTGATGATAAGCTCCCGCTCTACCAATTGTGGCGATAGCGGAAAACCGATTTTTCGCTGTTCCCGAGGACTGAGTAAAATATTTTTTAGGCGTTTGAAATAATCACTGCAATGTGCGCGAAGTACAGTTTGCTCATTAGCTTGTTGGGGAATATGAATTTGCTCCCGGGAAATCGTTCCTTCATATAACAATTGCTCCGGCAATAATTCGTATTTTATCATCGGAAAGCGATGCCCTTCAGGCAATGGATGACAATAGGCAGAATGATAAGCAATTTTTAGCATTAAGAAAGCGTAATTAAACTATATTTATAGAAGCGAATAAAACCCGGAATATGCATTAGAAAATTTATTACAGCTTGAAATTACTTCAAAATCAGACACTTTGTTGCTGTTTTCAATTTCGCCATAGCGTTGCTATGCCAAAATTTCCAAACAGCCTGATTTTATTGTACTTTCAAGCTTCCTGCCCGTACCGAAAAGGTACGTTCGGGCGGGCATCACAAAGTCCTAATACATAATCCGGGTTAAATTAAAATTGTTTTATGCTAAGTACTAAATCTTATTTCACGATTTTTTTGGCTTTTACACTGGCCGGTATTTTTTGGGCCTGCAATGGTGATGACCTGCCCGGAAGCAACAATAACAAATGTAAAACAATCACTGCTGATACAGGAATTATTCAGCAGGAGCTGAATTTTGAAAATTGTTTTATTGAAAAGCGCGAAGATCATTATCAGATAGAAGACACTGCGGTATATGACTCCCTTATTTCTGAGCTGAGTAATGAATTCTTGTGTGATTCAAGCAGTTTTCCTTCCATTGATTTCAGCAAACATGCCTTGCTCGGGCTTTGGGCAGATGGCGGAGGTTGCAGTATTAATTTTTACAGAACAGCAGGAGACGAGCGAAGTGCCAAAAAATATGTTTATACAATAACGGTACAGGAATGTGGTTTTTGCGAAATGTACGGCTTTAGCTACAATTGGGTCCTGGTACCGAAATTACCCCCGGGATACAGCGTTAAATTTCAGGTGAAATATATTAACTAAACAGCAAAAGAAACTGCATAAAATACCATTGAAAATCCCTTTTAAAAATAAGAAACACCTTTTTCTGCTTCTGTTTTCAGGCCTTGCGCTGTTAATGGCCGATGTCTTTATGAAGCAACAAAGGCAGCCTGCACAAGAACTCAGCACCACAGTTGATAATGTTGAGCAAAAAATATACACGCTCAGAAAAGAATTCCTCGAACTCAGCAAACCTGAACTGCTTAAAAAACACTTGATCGAGCAGTCAAAACCAGAGGACTTATTAAAACAATTGTCCGAAAGCCCTTTTGAACTTTTTGTTTTTGATGAGCGCGAGCTGATCTTCTGGTCGGAAAACAAGGGGATTCCGGGCATTTATTTTGCGCGGGCATTGGAAGAGGGCACCGCCTTTATCAAAAGAGACAATGCCTATTACATCACCTTTAAATCGGTGTTTAATATTCGCTCAGAGGGTGAACAAAATCGGCAGATGTATGTGCTTGGGATGCTGCCTTTTAAATCCCAGTACAATATCCAGAATGCTTTCCTGAGCAATACTTACAATCCTATTTTCAAGGTGCCGGAGTATTTTGAGCTATCAGAGCCTGCAAACAATGAGTCAGAACTGGTAAATGGCCCCAATGGCGAACCGCTTTTCTCACTAAAAATTGATGCATTTGAACGCAGTGCTTCCATTGATCACTGGAAAATCCTACTTCATACTTTAAGTCTTCTTTGGTTGTTTTTCCTGCTCTGGTTTTTAGTTGAACAGATTCGCAAAAAAATTGGGAACCGCTATGGATTCTTTGCTTTGCTGTCGGGGCTGCTTTTGGTCAGGGCTTTGATGTTGATTTACAACTGGCCGCAGGAACTGATGAAAATCGACCTTTTCAGCCCGCAGATTTATGCCTCTTCCTATATCAACCGCTCGCTGGGTGATCTTGCAATAAATATACTTTTGATTTTCTGGCTGATCTATTTTTTCTACAAAAATTTTGATTTCGAAAAAATAAACACCTGGCCAAAATGGCTGATCAGAGCTTTGTTCTTTACCGGGGTTTTAGGATTGTACGGTGGCAGTGTAATGCTGGTAGTAGTTCTGGAAAGTCTTGCTCTGAACTCTAAGATTCCGCTTGATTTCAATAATTTCCTCAATCTGAATGCCTATAGTTTTATTGCACTGTTGACTTTTGGAATGGCGCTGTTTGCTTATTTGCTGCTCATTCACAAACTGCTAAAGCTAAAAAGCCAAAAGGCGTTCAGCACTTTTTATTTTCACTTGTGTATCTGGCTGCCTTTTTTCATCTGGATATTTGTATTGTTCCTGCTCACCGGAAATCTGATGTATTTGTTTGCGCTAGCCTGGACTGCTGCCCTGATCATGTGGTTTGCAAAAAACAACAATGTCAAAAGTTTTGGTTTTACACAATTGACCCTGCTGCTGATTTTCACAGCTTTTTTCTCCTCTTTTTACCTGGATAATTTTGTTCAGGAAAAATCTTTACAAAACAATAAGGCGGTTGCGCGAAAGCTGGCTGAAGAAAGAGACCCGGTTAC
This sequence comes from Chitinophagales bacterium, assembly GCA_040877935.1. Classification (NCBI taxonomy): domain Bacteria; kingdom Pseudomonadati; phylum Bacteroidota; class Chitinophagia; order Chitinophagales; species Chitinophagales bacterium. The sequence goes on along the minus strand of JBBDNB010000026.1, from coordinate 87,192 downwards.
GGAATATCTTTTTGCCAATGCAGAGTCCGAAATACTGAAAGACCCATTTGTACAGAATTTTTTCCTAAAGCCTTTTTTGTCTTCCCAGGAAATCACCAATAGACTTAAAAACCTTTATTTTCAGGGTTATTTTAATAAATACGAAGTCAATATTTACCTGCTCAACCGCGAAGGGAAATTGATACAATATGGGCAAAACCGCTATCTGGATTTTCTTACAACCGAGCTGAACGAAAATGCGCAACTTACTGAAAGCCCCTATTTATTTTATATTCCAAAGCCGAGTGGCAACTACCTGTACATTGGCAATTTGCCCATTATCTACAAAAATAAACTGCTCGGTTCTGTTGTAATAGAATTCAATCCCAAAACCTATAGCAAAACCAATCTTTATCCCGAACTCCTGCTCGATGACAAAGTAAAGATTCGCGTGTCGGATGATGTAAGTGCCTATGCAGTTTACAGCAATGGAATTCTGATCAACAGCTATGGCGACTATCCCTATGAATACAATTTTTCATTTCCGGATTATCCCAATCTTGAATTTTATCGCAGCTACGACCAGGAGCAAGGCCTGAGGCACTTGATCTACAATGGAGACCAGCACAAAACTGTAGTAATCACAAAACATGAAACCAGTGCCCTGCAACCGATATCCTTATTCTCTTACCTCTTTATAATTTACCTGATCAGCAGTCTGTTCATTATCCTGATCTATTTGGCTTCGCAGCTATACCGCAATAAATATTTCCTAAGGGAAAAATGGACTTTGTCTTTCAGGGATAAAATCCAGCTTTCAATGATCTTTATCATCATTTTCTCCTTTTTATTGATCGGTGTGATTACCATTATGCATTTCACCAGCGAGTACGATGGCTACCATATGGAAAGGTTGATCAGAAAGCAACATTCCGTGAGCAGTTCGGTAGAATACATAATAAAAGACAATGAAGATATTTTGAAAGAAATAGACCTTCGGAGCAAAAACCTGCACTTTTTTGGCGGAGCTTTTGATATTTCTTCCCTCTCCGATATCCACAATATGGATATCAATATTTACAATCTGGATGGACTTTTGATCAATACCTCACAACCCGATATTTTCAAACAGGGGCTTTTATCCTCTTTTATTAATCCAGTGGCATTTCACAAATTAGATCAGCAAAACAAATCACGCGTAATTACTGATGAGCGCATAGGTGCACTGGAATATCTGTCGATTTATGTGCCTGTACGCAACAGTGAAGGGGTAAAAAAGGCCTATTTGAATCTGCCGTATTTTGCCAAAGAAAAAGAACTGAATAAAAATATCTCGTCCTTCCTGGTTACTTTAATCAATGTGTATGTACTTCTGCTGGTAATTGGCGCATTCCTGGCTTATATCCTGGCCGATTCCATTACCCGTTCGCTGAGTGTGATCAGCAAGCAGATTAAAAAGATAAAACTCGATAAAGCCAACGAACCCATTCGCTGGGAATCGAAAGATGAAATCGGTACGCTTGTAGCGGAGTACAACAAAATGCTTAAAGAGTTGGAAGCCAGTGCCGAACTATTGGCAAAATCTGAGCGGGAAAGTGCCTGGCGGGAAATGGCCAAGCAGATTGCCCATGAAATTAAAAACCCGCTTACTCCTATGAAACTGAGCATTCAGCATTTGCAGAGAGCACTTGCGGAAAACCGCCCCAATGCACAGGAAATGGCGAGAAAAACCAGCGTAACGCTAATTGAACAAATTGACCATCTCAATCACATAGCCTCTGAGTTTTCTTCTTTTGCAAAAATGCCACGTGCAGAGCAGGAAAAGCTCAATATTGTGGAAGTATTGAACTCAGTAGTGGGGCTTTTTGAAGAGAATGAAGGCCTGAAAATCAACTTTGAAAGCGACACAAATTATGCAGAAGTACTGGCCGATAAAAACCAGATGAACCGCGCCTTTACCAACCTGGTAAAAAATGCAGTGCAGGCCATTGATGAAATAGATTCAGGTAAAATAGAAATTGAGTTAAAAAGCCTGGAAGGTAAATGGATGATATCGGTAAGTGACAATGGAAGTGGTATAGCTCCCGAAATTGAGGATAAAGTTTTTGTGCCTAACTTTACAACCAAATCGTCAGGAACAGGACTGGGATTGGCCATGACCCGGCAGATTATTGAAAATGCAGGCGGCAAAATCTGGTTTGAATCCGAGGAAGGAAAAGGCACCACTTTTTATATTCAATTCAATAAATAGACAAATAGCAGACCGCAGTGAAGATTTTTAATGTCAAAACAAATATCATATTCATACTGGTTATCTGCTATATTTTTGCAGCTTTTATCTGGTGGGCGTTTCTGCTCAAGCAAAAGACAGAAAGCGAATATCATTTGAAAATTGAAAATGAAAGGCTACAGTACAACCACGAACACGATTTACCTTGGGAAGACCAAAGTTTTTTGCAAACAGAAGCACATGAAACACTTCTGCAGGAACGCAGTCGGCAACGCTGGATGATTCTGGGCGAAGGCGCGGTTTTTCTGATTTTGCTCGTAGCTGGGGCATTGAAAATCAAATCCTCTTTTCAGAAAGAATTGGCCCTTGCCCGGCAGAAAAACAATTTCCTGCTCAGTATTACCCATGAACTGAAATCGCCCTTAGCCAGCATTCGGCTTTCTCTGGAAACCCTTTTAAAGCGGTTGAGTGCAGAAGAAAAATTCAAACAAATTATGCGCAATTCCCTTCAGGATGTTGATCGCCTGAGCGATCTGGTCGATAATATTTTGCTTGCAGCACGGATGGAAAACAATTCCTATCCTTTTCAATGGGAGAGCCTGAATATTTCTGAACTGGCAGAAGATGCGCTGAATATGGTTGCTGAGCGATTTGAAAACAAAAGGATTTTTCAGACCAATATTGAAGCCGATATTTTCAATATTGCAGATCGCATGGCACTGAATGCGGTTTTGGTCAATTTGCTGGAAAATGCCGTGAAATATTCGCCAGAGGGAAGTGCTGTTGAGCTCAATGTTAGAGAAAAAGATAAAATGGTAATTTTAGAAGTGGCAGATCGGGGAGGTGGAATTCCAGATGCTGAAAAAGCACAGGTTTTCAAGAAATTTTACCGCCTGGGAAATGAGGAAACCAGGAATACTAAAGGAACGGGATTGGGACTGTATATTGTAAACAATATTGTAGCACAGATGAAAGGAAGTATTGAGGTAAAGGACAACCCCGGTGGTGGAACTTTGTTTCGTCTGAGCTTTCAAAAAAAGAATTGAGATGTCGGATTATGTGCCCAGAATTTTATTGGTAGAAGATGAGGAAAGCCTTTTAGAGGCCATTCGCCTGAATTTGGAAATGGAAGATTATGAAGTAGTTCCTGTGAGTAATGGCAGCGAGGTGCTCTCTATTTTTCGCAAGGAGCGCTTTAATCTTATTGTGCTGGATGTAATGCTGCCCGGAGTAGATGGATTTACACTTTGCGAAAAAATTCGCCTTGAATACGAACATATCCCCATATTATTTCTCACGGCAAAAGATACCTCCACCGACCGCATCAGGGGCTTTAAAGTAGGTGCCGATGATTACCTGACCAAACCTTTTAACCTGGAAGAATTATTGCTGCGCGTAAGAGTTCTGCTACGCCATCACTATAGAGCGACAAGGGGCGGGGAAAGTCTCAGTACTTTTGAATTCGGGGATTTCAAGATCAATTTCAATACCCGGGAAGCAGAAGGGATCAACGGAAAGTTCAGCCTGACCAAAAAGGAAGCCCAACTTTTAAAATTACTGGTAGAGCGAAAAAATCAAACAGTTTCGCGGGAACAGATGTTGGAATATGTATGGGGTTATGATGTGTATCCATCTACCCGCACTATTGATAACTTTATGCTCAATTTCAGGAAGCATTTTGAAGCCGACCCGAAAAATCCCAAATATTTTCAATCGGTGCGTGGAGTGGGTTATCGTTTTGTGCTGGACAAGGAGTAATTTCTGCTTAATCCCAAATTTTTTCATTTTGAAAAGAAAATGTATTTTACAGTATGCTATTGAGAATATTAAAATCCTTTTTTTACAAACAGGCCCGCAAACAAGCCCAAAAACTGAGAGGCGATAAAAAGGGCAAGGAGCGGGTCATTGATGATGCAGAAAAAAAGGCTGGTAGATTCGCCAGGATGAAAGGACGTTTTGTAAAATTTTACGCAAAACTTTCCCTCATCTTGAGAATGCTCAGGGCATACATCAGTGGTGAGTACAGAAAATTGCCCTGGACAGCCGTGTTTAGATTGCTCACCGCCATTATTTATTTTGTGGCCATTGTGGATTTCATCCCAGATTTCATTCCGCTTTTTGGATTTTTAGACGATATGGCTGTGCTCACATGGGTACTGGCATCGCTCAAAGTAGAAGCAGGTCGTTTTCTGGAATGGGAAGAACAGCAGAATGCAGATAGAAAAGAAAGTGAAAAAAAAGAAACCGGGAAGAAAACCGAAAAACCGGTTCCGGTAAAAAAACCATTGCCAAAAAAACACAAAGCACAAGCAGGAAAAAAACCACTGCCAGCAAAACCGATAGTAAAAAGAAAAATGTCAGCACAAAAACAAAACCTGCGGATAGCGGAGCATAACATCCCGGTAAATATATATGTAGAACGCAGGCGAAATGTGCGTGCCTCTATTGTCAAAAGTGGAGTGAATATTCGCATTCCATTCTTCTTTTCTGCTGCTGAAACAGAAAAAACCATCCACAGGCTTAAAGATTGGGCTTTTAAAAAAATTGAAAGCAGCACTGCTCTGCAAAACAAATTGTATCCGAGATCATATTACAGTGGTCAAAAAATAAGGGTGCAGGAACAGGAGTTTACATTAAACCTGGAGCAAGCAAATAGGAAATCCTTTTCCGGAAAAATAAAAGGGGATACAATTTTTATCTCTCTTCCAGAAGATGCTACGGCAGAAGAACAAAGCCAATTTTTACCGCGATTGATCAGCAATTTAATGTCAAAGTGTTTTTACCAACGCACATTTAACCGTGTAGAGGCCATCAACCAAAAATATTTTGGGAAAAAGATCAAACGCTTTTCGCTGAAGTACACCGCATCTATTTGGGGCAGCTGTTCTGGGCGTGGGGGAATTACGCTGAGTAGCCGCCTGCTCCTGGCTCCACAGGAAGCTTTGGATTATGTGATCGTACACGAATTGGCACATTTTGAGCATCCCAATCATTCAGCTGCATTCTGGAATGAAGTGGCGCGCGTAATGCCCAATTATCAAGAGCAGGAAAAATGGCTGAAGAAAAATGGCCACCTCTGTGATTTCTAGCACAATCGTTCTGTTCAATGGGTCATGACCCATTGGATGTCTAAATAGAGTAGTCGAACGACTTTGAATCGTCTGACCACTGATATTCAGGGAACCAACAATTCAATAGAACTGGGCATTATTTCAAACTCAAAAGGTGCTGCGCCCAGCAATTCACCTTCCACCTCCACCATTGTTTCAGGACTTGCTTCTACTTTTACTTTTTTTCCGCTGTGCAGCTCTATTCCATTTACTTTTTCAAGCGTGCCATTGAACAGGCGATATATATTGGCTCCGATTCTCCATTTCCCTACATTTTTAATCAGGGTAATGGCAAACTTCCCATCATCGGGAACAGCATGTGGAGCGATAAGCATTCCACCTCCGCTGTATTTGCAGTTGGACACATTCAGGCTGAACATAATGTCTTCAATTGGCTCCCGGTCATCAATCCGAACCTTCACCTTTCCAGGGGTGTATGAGCTCAGGGTTTTAAACACACCTTTCAGATAGGCCAATTTTCCCATGCTTTGCTTAGCATTGTTGGCGTTGTCGGTTACCGCTGCATCAAAAGCCATACCTGCAATATTTACAAACAAACGGGAAGCCCTTTCGCCTTTTTCATTTTGAAAATATACTTTGCCGAGGTCTATCGTTTTGAATTTACCTTTGGAAAATAACTCCACGGCCTTTTCGGGTTTTGAGGGAATACCAAAAGTCTTAATGGTGTCATTGCCGGTGCCTATACCAATTAGCGCAAATTTGGGAATGTCGTTTTGATGATCGGATAAAAACACTCCGTTGATTATTTCATTTATCGTGCCATCGCCACCAATGCTGACAAACCTGTTGTATCCTTTGTCCCTGGCGTCTTTTGCAAGGCTTATCGCATGAAATGCTTTTTCCGTATAATGGGCTTCATAGCTTATTTTCATTTGGTCAAGCAAGGGTTTCATTTTCTTCCATGCCTGCTCACCACTGTTGTTTCCCGATATCGGGTTGATAAAAACCATCCATTTTTCCATCATGCAATTATATTTCCAGGGACATTTGCAATTTTATGCTTTGCAAATAAAGCGGTAAAGGTAGAAATATTTGGTTTTTATGAATCATTTCCTCTAGACCTTTGATCATCAAAAAGCTGCCCTACACTATATAATATAGAACACTGATCATATAATATAGAACACTGATCACACTGATTCTTATGATCTGCATAGATTGGTTTCAATTTTCTGAAATTATATTTATCCCGGATTATCAGCCATATCTGCGTCAGCAGCGTTCTATATTTCCTTTATAAACACACTGTGATGGTTTTACTGCTTTATCTTTGCAGTTCTATGATTACACTTTTTGCATTTGGAATCGCGTTCATTTGATGACTATGGAGAAAAAGCGCCTGTTTATAATTCTTTCGATATCGCTTGGTATGGCTGTGTTGGGCATTGGCGGCATTTTTGCATTTTATTTCAGTGTAAAAGCCGGAGTATTCGGGCCGCTTCCCAACAAAAAAGAATTGAGCAAAATCCAAAATGCTACAGCTTCAGTAGTCTATTCGGCAGATGAGGTTCAGATTGGGCGAATATTTGCAGAAAACCGTACCAATGCAAGATTTGAAGATCTTCCTAAAAACCTGGTTGATGCACTCATTGCTACTGAAGACGCCCGGTTTTATGAACACGAAGGCATAGACAATAAAAGTATTTTACGCGTAGTGATTAAAAGCATTTTATTGGGCGACCGAAGTGCTGGTGGAGGCAGTACAATTTCACAGCAATTGTCCAAAAATTTATTCGGCAGGTCAAAGTTCAGCTTTATGAGCTACCCGGTAAACAAGACCAAAGAAATGATCCTTGCCCAGCGGATTGAGCAATTGTATTCCAAAAATGAAATCCTGGAACTTTACCTGAACACGGTTTCCTTTTCAGAAAATATTTATGGCATTGAGACGGCAAGTCTGCGTTTTTTCAGCAAAAAACCATCCGAATTGCAGCCACAGGAATCTGCTGTATTGGTGGGCATGTTGAAGGCCAATACCTATTATAATCCGCGGCTTTACCCGGAAAATGCCCAGGGCAGGAGGAATGTGGTTTTGAATCAGATGTACAGGTACGGTTACCTTGATGAAGCCACAAAAGATTCACTACAGCAGTTGCCGCTTGAACTGAATTATCAAAAGGCCGATGAAAGAAACAAGGCGCCTTATTTTATGGTGCATGTGAAAAGAAAAGCCGCTGAAATTTTGCGTGAAAATTTTGCTGAAGAAAAAATGCCGGATATTGAAAAAGACGGATTGCGCATTTATACTACATTGAATGTTGATTTGCAGGATTATGCAAGGCGGGCAATGCAAAAGCACATGCAAAAACTCCAGCAGTTGTTTGACCGGCACTGGAGCCAAAAAGAACCCTGGAGTGAACATCCTTTATTGTTTGAAAAGAAACTCCAAAACAGCCCTTCCTACAAAAGCTTGAAGGACAGAAAGGTACCTAAAGATTCACTGGAAATATTGCTCAATAAAAAACAGCCCACCCCGGTTTTTCATCCAGAGGGAGATACGGTGTTGCCAATGAGCATAAAGGATTCCATAGCCTATTACCTGCGGATGCTCAACAGTGGTTTCCTTGCCCTGGATCCACAGGATGGGGCAATTCTTGCCTGGACAGGCGGGCTTGATTTTCAATATTTTCCATACGATCATGTACTGGCCAAACGACAGGCAGCTTCTACATTCAAGCCGTTTGTATATGCCACTGCCCTGGTGCAGGGAGCCGAGCCTTGCGACTATATTTCCAACGAGCAGAGGTTTTATGAAGCCTATGAGAACTGGACACCGCGCAATTACGACAATGAATATGGCGGGTTTTACAGTATGGCGGGAGCTATAAAAAAATCAGTAAACCTTGCTGCCGTAAAAACAATTTTCGAAACCGGCATTGATGAGGTACTGAAAACAGCCAGGAAATTCGGAATTGATTCTGACTTGCCCGCTGAACCAAGTATTGCACTGGGAACAGGCAGTGTATCGCTGCTGGAAATGGTAAAAGCCTATGCTGTATTTGCCAATGGCGGCTACAGAATTGACCCTTATATGATTACCCGGATAGAAGACCCACAGGGCAATATCCTATTTGAAAAAGACACTGCACAGCGAGAGGAAGTTTTGGACTCAAACATTGCCCGGCTGATGACGGCCATGTTGCAGGGCGTAGTTGAGGGAGGAACGGCAAGTAAATTGCGCAATAGCTATGGGCTGAAAAACCAGTTGGCAGGCAAAACCGGAACTGCACAAGACTATACCGATGGTTGGTTTATCGGCTACAACCCCAAAATAGTGGCCGGTGCGTGGGTGGGTGCTTCAAGTCCATTGATCCATTTCAGGACAGGAACCTATGGTAGCGGTTCAGCAATGGCATTGCCTATATTTGCCAAATTTTTTCAGCAGCTTAATAGCAATGCCAAATTAGAGCAATACAGCAAGGCAAATTTTGACGAACTCACTCCCGAATTGCAAAGCAAACTCGATTGCGAGGATTATCGCGACAAGAATTTTTTCGATTCTGTAAAAGGGCTATTTAAAAGAAAAGAAGGTGAAAAAGTAAAAGACAAAGAAGACAAACCGGGGTTTTTTAAGCGGTTGTTTAGGAGGGAAAAGGAATGATGACTGATAAACATGCTTGTGAAATATTTCATTCGTTTTTCTTGCTCAATGTATTTTATATCTAAAATTCACCTTTTACATATTATTATTTTATTTTTGGGACTTTAAAAGTATGGCCTCCAAAACAGATAAATGTTTATTATAGGCTTTAGAGCCTATAAATGTTATTTATAGGTTTATGAGCTTATATTTTGTTATTTTTGTGAAAAAGCTATATGAATAAAGCAGTAATTTCAGGAGATGTAATTTCTTCAACAAGCTTAACTGATGATGACAGGGAACTGTTAGAGAACAGTTTTCAAAAGCTTTTGAAAGAACTAAGTAAGGAATTCAATGTATATGGCAGAATAATAAAAGGTGATTATATAGAATGCGTAATTCCCGAACCACAAAATGCACTTAGAGTTGCTCTTGCAGTAAAAAGCTTTGTTAAGGCTATACCATTGAGTAATAATTCACTTTACAAAAATAATAATAAGATAAAGTTGTTTAAAACGCATGGTATTCGATTGGCCATAGGGTATGGCGAATTAACTCGTTTTGATAGGGAAAAAGGAATTATAGACGGGGAAGCTATATATCTTTCTGGAAGATTGATAAATGAATTTTCCACACACAACAAAAAAAGGATTGTGATAAAAAACACATTAAACTTTGTATCGAACGAAGAAGAACTGGATAAAGTTTTTGACCCTTTATTTTCTCTATTGGATGTATTAATTAGTAAAGCTACATCAAGACAATCTGAAGTTTTGTATTTAAAACTACTTTATAATAGTGAAGATACTATTGCTAAAAAATTAAAGATCAGTCAGTCAGTTGTGAATCAACATTCAACGAGTTTGGGCTGGAATAGTATAGAAAAAGCTGTGGATTATTTTAATAAGGTTATTTCAAACTATTAATAACATGAGTGTTGCACAATTTCTAATTCTTCAAATAGTAGCGCACCTGTTGACGGATTTTTTCTTTCAGACTGATGAAAATGCCAGAAGCAAAAATAATCTTGGTTTCAAAAGTACATTTTTGAAATGGCATATTCTTATCGTCTTTTTATTATCATGGATTTTTTCGCTTCAAGTAAACTTTGTATTTGGGGCACTCATTATTGCAGTTACTCACTTTGTGATTGATGGATTAAAAATACATATAAATAAGCATCCCAAATTTGGCAGATATTCATTTTTTATTGATCAGACACTACATCTAATAATATTATCAGCTGTGGTTTTCCTTTTCAAAGAATATTGTGGCATTCAACCTTTGATAGAAATAAATATTGATGAAAAATATATTTTAGGGTTTGCAGGGTTTTTAATTTGCTTAAAGCCAGCTAATATTTTTATCAAACAGGTATTTTATGCTTATCAAATCAAAACACCTGAAAATAACGATTTACCTCATGCAGGAAAACTAATAGGCATTTTAGAAAGGTTATTGGTCCTAACATTTATCTTATTAAATCAATTTGAAGCAGTGGGGTTTTTAATTGCAGCAAAGTCAATTTTACGATATAAAGATAGCGACACATTAAAAACAGAATATGTGCTTATTGGCACAATGTTAAGTTTTGGAATTGCCATTATTGCAGGAGTAATCATTAATCTGTTTAATATGCATTAGTTAATATTGTCTAATGCATTGTTTAAGAGGGATAAAAAGTCAATAATAAACAACCTTCACTCCATACCGCTCCGCTTTGAAGGACTCAATATAGCGATCGGAAATGCGGGTATTATAGCAGGTGATGGTTTTTAAATTGGGCAGCCCCTCTATGTGGCGAAGATTACGAATATTGGTATTGCTACAATCCAGTACTTCCAGACTTTGCAGCCCAGAAAGGGATTTCAGATTTCTTACGGCTGTTCCTTGCAATTTCAGCACTTTTAATGTTGGCAAAGCTTCAATGGGTTCAAGATCATCAACAGGTGTATTGCTGATGTTCAGATGCTCAAGATTTATCAGGGGCTCAATACCGATCAAGTTTTTTAAAGGGCCATCCGTTATGCTTAATTTTTCCAGGTATATCAGTTTTTTCAATGGAGACAAATCACTTACACCGGTTTCAGAAATATGAAGTTCTTTTAAATAGCGCAATTTTTTAAGCGGTTCAAGGTAAGTGATCTTTCGATTGCCCGTTATAGTCAGTGTTTTTTGATGGATAATTCTGTGCAATTGCAATTTGCCAGGTTCTAATGGCACATCAATTGGGTCTGCAAGAATATGTTTCCAATCCTGTTCGAGATTGTTCCACCACTCCATATAATAAGCAGTCTTGTGTATAATTACCAAAGACTCATTCCTAAATACCAAAGAATCGAAGCTTTGTGGATCAACAGCACTGCTATCTGCATAAATAGCCGCGAGTTCAGGGATACTTTTAAGCGGGGTCAATGAACGCACTGGAGTAGATTCCATTTTTAATGTAATTAGTTTAGAGCATAGAATCAAAGGCACTAACGAATTTACACTGGTATTTGAAATGTCAATGTATTTGAGGTTGCGCAAATCGGAAAGCGGTGTTATATCCTCCACAGATGTATTGCTGATATCCAGATAGGTAAGATTTTCAAGAATTGCCACTGCTTCAATAGAATGAATGTCTTTGCGTCCGCTGATATCTATTTTGCCCTGTGAAGCAATTTCCTGAAGGGCTTCCTTGTCCAGTTTGCTATTATACTGAGGGGCCAGAATAGATTTCCATTCCTCAGATAAGGATTGCCACCAGTTGAAAAGATATTTTGAATTGTGCACTACCAATGTTCCCGGCCTTTTTGACATAAAATCATAGGCCAGTTTTTTACTGATACGGGTATTGTCGCAGTATATTTTCTTGATATCAGGTAAAACCAAAAGCGGAAGCAGGCTGCTGAGTGGCGCACCTTCCAGATTGATGATCTTTAATGCATCGCAACTCGACAATGGGGTTATATCAGAAATTTCAGTATTGCGAATGTCTAATCGGGTCAGGTTTTGCAAATTACTCAGTGGGCTTAAATCCTGAATATTTGAATGAGACAATTTTAAGTAGTCCAGGGCTTTTAAATGCTGCAAACGCTGGTATTCAACTTGTTCAAGCTGCATATTGGCCAGCCCCAGTTCTTTTAATGCAGAAAGATTTTCAATGCCCTTCAGGCTCTGAGGACGTGTATTGGATAAATTGAGCAACTCCAGATTGATAAATCGATACAGTACATCCAGTTTTTCTATCAAGGTGAAACTGAGGTCTAAATATTTCAATCCTGAATTGTACTGAAGTGGGCTGATGTCGTAAACCAAAGAATAGGAAGCATTTAGATAGCGCAGATCAGTAAAGTGGCGAATGGGTGAAAGATCCTGGATTTTAGTATGTGAAATATCCAATTGTCGCAAATTTGAAAAAACATGCAGGGCATTCAAATTGCGCAGACTGCTGTCGCCACTGATACTCAACGATTCCGAAAGTGTGATTCTTCTGATCTGATTCAGCACTTTGTCATCAGTAAAATATAGGGTATCTGATTTGCTGCTTGTATCTTTTGCCTGTGCGATGTGTAGAAAATCATTTGTAAAATCTATGCTGTCTTTGTCCTTCAACACATCAAAAAGATAGAGCGAATCGCTGAGCAATACTTTTTTGGCAAAAAACGCCTGCCAGTTTCCAGAGAGGTTTTGCCACCATTTTAGCAGATTTACATCTTCACTTATTTTGTTGGAATAAATGCTTACTATTTTAAGGTCTTGCTCCTGCCGATTGACAGATATTTCCACAAAGCGCTCCCCTTCTTTGCGAATAGTGTCTCCATCAATATCTATGGCATTGAGGCGCTGATGCAAATCCACTTTCAAAAACAAATGCCCTTCATCGTTTATCAGGGGCATTATTTCTTTCACTTCAAAATTGAATTCAGCATGTTGAAAAAAGAAGTCAATGTCTTTTAAATAGGCAGTGATGTCTTTGTAAATAATATGGCTTCTACCAGGATCAAGATCATCTTCTACCTGGACTTTCGAATCTCTGAAAAGCTTCTGCCAGGATTCCGTAAAAATCACTTTTTTCTCGCTGAATGGCGCAGAGGAATCGCCTACAATATTGAAATACTGCTGCAATACACCTATAAAATACCCCGCATTTTCTTTGTATTCATCCAGTTCCCTGGGGTCGAGTTGCATGGATGCATCCTCTTGTGCAAAGGCGGGGGGCAATGTCAGGAGACAGAGTGCTGTAATAAAAATCCGTTTGCGCAAAAGCCGCTCAATCATTGATTATAGCTTTTATCCAGTTTTCTTTGTGTTGTTCCGGTACTCTGCTGAGTTTAGATATCAGCAGCCCATTGTTATAGCTTTCCTTGCGATTGAATCTTTCCACCTCAAAATACCAGCCGGGGATTTGCCAGAAATGAAAGTTCACCTTCCTGATATTTTCCAATTTGATATCGCCCCGTTTGAGTGCATAGAGAAAAAGCGACATAGCATCCTGACTGAAGGCTTCATCTACAAAAGGGGCAAGGTTCTCTCCTGCTTTAAAATATTTTACCAGGTTGGTAAAATCAAGTTCGTGGCTGAGCGGATGTAGAAATTTCTCTTTCATTTCAGCTTCTGTTTCAGCAGTACCCATTAGATGCGCAAAAGCCGCTGTATTCACTTTATACAAAACCCATTTTGAGCCCACCTCTTCTTTCTGAAGTTTGAAAAACAGCTTAAAGTCACGCACGGAATCAAGGTAGGAGAAATTGGCCTGTACTTCTGCCATCCACTTCCCCCCGTGAAACTCCAGGTATTGCGGGTCTGATTCATTCACAACCTGGTTGATAAAAGCTTGTTTTTCTTCGGCTTTCAGGAGTTGGTTTTGCTCGTCAAAAAGCTCTTTGATATAGCCTTTGCGCAAATCTGCATTGCGGTAGAGCTTGTCTTTTTTGTAGTAGCGATTGCCCAGAATATCTTCTTCGCCATTAAAGCGCCTGAAAAACTGGTTGAGCTGTTTGTTTTCAGCATAAAAAAAACGCTCATCTACCAGGGCATCTTCACTTGTAGATTGAGCGTTTGTTATAAAATGAATGCTGAACAGCAATAACAATATAGCGGTCAATCCATTCACGATTTGGTTTCTATTACACGAATATCACCCAAAAGCACATCCCAGAAATCGATCAGGCGACCACGGATTTGGGTTTGTTTGCGCTCAACATAAACGGTAATATCCTTTTTTGTAGTGTCCTTGTATTTAAGTCCGTCTTTTTGTTCGCCTTCAAAGCGCTGGTAAATGGTAATAACCCCAACATAGCGGCCATCGGGTTGTTGCTCCAGATCGCTCACATATTGAATATCGTACCACTTAATATTGACTTTGTCGTAGTTGAGCGCCATCAAATGCTCAAAATAAGGGCGCACTTTATAATAAGTAATTTTCTCGCTTGCAAGGGTGGAAACTGCAATTTGACTGCCTTCGGCAAATAGCTCTTCAGCGCGATCAATGACTCTTTTGGCTTCAGAAAAATCTGTTTTCTTATTGCCTACAATTTTGATGTATTTGCTCAGGTCATTGATTTTTTCAAGTGCCAGCGAGTCAATTGCGTGTTTGCGCTCCGGACTGATCTCTTCGCTTTGCGCCTGTATTTCAGCAGTGCTGAACAGCAATAATAGCGACAATACAGGATACAGGAAATAGGATTTTTTAAACATGATTGGCTTATTTTTTTAGGACTAATTCAATGATTTCACCTTCCTCATTAAATTCAACGGAGTGAATATTGGAAGTAAAGGTTTTTTGATCTTTCACATAATTCAGGTAGCGCTTGGCTGTAGTTGGCCTATCGTAATCAACCACATCACCGGTGATTTTTATGATCAGCAAAATAGGCGCATCCGGTGATTCAAATAAGTTGATCGCCTGATCGATATGTTTGTTGGCCTCAGAAGCAGAACCCGCATTGGCAATAGCGCGGAATTTATCAATCACCGCTTTTTTATTGGCCTCCTTTTTTCGTTCCCGGGCTTCTTCTTTTTCCCTGATTTTTACTTGCTCGATTTTGTCTTCTACTAAAGGAATAAGCCTGTTCACTTCAGCGTCATCGAGGTTCCAGCTTTTAATTTCATTGAGTTTTTCTTCCATTTCAGCAGAGCTCATATCATCTGAATCGAGCATGGACTGAAGGGTGCTTCTGGCTTTATCCGTTTTTTTCTGAAGCGCTTCTGCTTCGGCAGCCGCTTTTGCCGCTGCTTCTTTTTTTGCTTTACAAGCCGGCAGGCTCAGCACAATAAAAGCAAGCAGTAATAAGCCGATGTATTTTCTCATTGTTGTATTCATGAAGTATTTATTATTTTCTTACTTATTTAAAACAACTTAATTTACGCAAAAGAGCTCAATAAATTCCTAATTCTCAAAAATCTATGCTTCTATTTTAGGAATTTTAACAGCTATTTACAAACTATTTTCTGCAAAGGTAAGTCAATAACTCTATGACTTGTTGATTATTGTGGGCTGTAGCGTTGGCTGCAGCATTTACTTCTTTTAGCGCATGGGTGAATTCTTCTGGATGATTGATGATCAGTGATTTGCCAAGTGCAGCAGCATAGCCCGCGTCAAAGGCTGCATTCCATTGCTTGTACTTTTCGCCAAAGCGCACTACTACAATATCGGCTTCTTCAATGCCCTTTCGAATTCTCATGGCATTGATCTTTGCCGCCTTGTGGTCTTTCCAGAAATTAGAGTCCTCTGCTCCCAGGATTTCCACGCCACAGTTGTCGCTGGCATCGTGCTCCAGTTCGGGATAGGAAAATTCTATACCCAGACCCTTTTCCCTTGCTGCATTGATAATTTCATTTCTCCAACTGCTGTGGATTTCTCCTGATAAAAAAACGGTGTAAGACATTGTGATTTTAGATTTTGGTTCACTTAATTAATTGCGAGATTACTGTTTAGTTTAAAAAAGGCCAAGAAAATTCGGGGTTTAATGGTTTTTGGGGGAGCTTACACTGTCTATTCTGCAAATGTGAAACAGTTATGGATGGTGTAGGGCCTGCCCGAAAAAATTCAATAAGGCGGGTGCAGTGGCGGTTATTGGAACTTCAGCCGTCTTGATTGGCGGGTCGTTTTTTCTTTTTTTGTTTTAGCGTTGATTTTCTGTTCTTTTTCTTCTTCAACTTTTCAATGAATTCACTTATTTTCCGCCTTTCTTTGTCTGAAAGTGGAGGACTTTCTATGATGAAGTCAATGTTTTTCGGTTCTGATATGTGTCCCATTTTATTTTGTTTTAAAGTATTTCATTACAAGTATTTTGGCAGCTTCTGTCGCTATAATCATGCGTTGATTTTTAAAGTGATATGCTCCTATAGTCTCTTCATAGTGCTTTATCAAATTTGATTTTGCTGTAAATGCCACAAAACCTTCAAAACCTTTTTGGAAAGATAATTTACATGCATATGCCACGAGATTTCCCGGAACTCCTTCATAAAGTTTATTCTTCCCTAAATTGAACGGAGCACTTTCTAACAAGTTCATGAAAACATGATCTCGCTCAAATGAAATGCTTATGAGTCCTTGAATAATGTCTGGATTGTTTTCAATGGTCAGTTTGTAAACTTCTTTGGTCATGTCATCAAACTCAGATTTCCAATTAAATTTCCAACCTTTTCTTTTGGTTATATTTCCAAGGTCTGATTTTTTCAGAGTTGATATATCTGTTTGGAAACTATCGCCTGAAATAGTGTTTAACACCGAGTCGGTAAGTCGGTCAACAATAAACCCTTGTTCAATTTTATCCATATTTAAAGATACGAATTATCAACCGGTTTCTTTTAGCTGACGGCAATGTTTCTGGCGCTAAAGAATGGCGTTGCCGCGGAGTAATTCCTTATCCAACCGATAAACTTCACACGGGTTTGTAAACTTCAAATTACCGATTTCCGACCGCTTTTTCTTTACCGATGTATTAGCTGTTGTGTTTTTCATTCTTTTTTCATTTTGTAGTCATACAATTCCTTATGATATTTTTCCTCATCAGGATGTTCGAATGCTTTTATTTCTAATTCTTCCAAAGTAGGGTCGTGTCTGAAATAAACATGCGCAAGTGTTCGTGCTGGTA
The DNA here is from genome assembly GCA_040877935.1 of Chitinophagales bacterium. NCBI lineage: Bacteria > Pseudomonadati > Bacteroidota > Chitinophagia > Chitinophagales > Chitinophagales bacterium. The sequence continues at coordinate 70,188 of JBBDNB010000026.1, read as the reverse complement.
TCATGTAGAATGCAAATCCAATCAACGCAATTACTACTGCTCTAATCTGATTTTTTTTGTAAAAGTCTTTATATTCTTTGTCCTTACTGAGTCGATACATGATATAAGCAACAATAATAGCCAAGAATACAATACTTGTTTTTAATAGTGTATCTGGTTGATTTGGTATCAGTTGAGCCTTGAACATGATAGAAGAAACACCAAAAGCAAAAGCAATTTCGCTCACTATTGCCAGCCCTGTTTTTCTTTTATTCTTCTCATACAAAAAGACGTTTGAAAAAAGGTAAAGAAGTCCAAGTATCATTAGGCTTAAATAAACAAAAAGTCCACCCTTCTCTATTCCATAGGCTTTCAATGCTAATCCTAATAGAGCAGCCGAAGCCAAACTAATTTCAATTATTCGTAGAATCTTCATTTTTTATAACCGCCAACCCATAAATAAACACAACTACCCAAAAAACCAACAAAAATAGCTTATGTTATTGATTTAGAGTTGTTTGTGTTAGAATAAGTGTTTTTAATCACTTTTTGCCTTAAAAAACAAATATAATAATTTGTAGTAAATGAATGGCCATTCAGCAAATTGCAAGTGCCTGCCCAAAAATTATTTAGCATAAAGCACTTGTTGATCAAGAAAAGTAAAAATAGAATTGTAATATTTTCCGGGTTGGTCTAACCAGCCATAATGTCCACAACTATCGAGCAAAACAAGGGTGGAATTCGGAAAAACACGATCTGCTTTTTCTGCCAGCTCAATTTGTAAAATATCTTCTTTACCCTGGATAATCAGTACAGGTTTGGCGAATGTTTTTAAAGCTTCGCTGCAATCATAGTTGATTTGGATCAAATTGCGCCATACCAGTGCGTTTAATTCAGTATTTCCTTCCGTCAGCCTTTTCGCTACAGTGGGTATGTTCTCGCGCTTATAAACATAGGCCGGGGCCAGGAATTTCGCGTATTGCCTTCTTGCCAATTCCTGGTTTTCTCCGCTATTTCTCTGAGTGCGCCAGTAAGCCAGTGAATCCGCTTCGGCAGGACTGAGCTTCGCCTGAATGGCAGAGGCTGTAGTTCCCAGGAGCGAGAGGTCTAATCCGCCCGAGGAGGAAGCTACAATGGCTTTTATTTGATCGGGATGCCGGGTGGCGTAGTAATAGGCCATCATACCGCCAAAGGAATGTCCCAGTACGACCCATTCTTTTATTTTTAGATCCTTTCGAATGGCCTCAATATCCTTTGTCATCAAATCCATGGTGATGGTGTGGCTATCTGTTTTTTCCATCAGGGATTGCCCGGTTCCTCTTTGATCGTACAAAATGGTCTGGTAGCCCTGCTTTGCAATTTCGGTGGCCATAGCTTGAAAACCATCGCTGCTGAATCCCGGCCCTCCATTGATGATCAATATGGGATGGCCGGTTCCAATGGTTTTGTAGTGCAGTTTTACGCTGTCATCGGACAAAACAAAATGGGAAGTTTGCGCAGCAACAAAGCAATGCGCAACTATGAGGATAATCGTGGGAAAGAGTTTGAAAACAGTCAAGGGTATGGGTTATATAGAATGAATTGAAAAGTCACCAAATAATTGCTTTCTAAAAATAAGAAAACCGAAGTTTTAATCCTCCGGTTTTCCCAACGATTCCTTGTAAAAAACAATAGGTTATGAGGCTTTGGGTTTCACAAGGTTTTATTGTTCTTTATCTGAAAGCACAAATTTTATAGGCAACACAAATTCCACTTTTCGCTCTTCGCCTTCTTTCAATGCAGGCACATTCCAACGGGGCATATCTTCTATTACGCGCAGGGCCTCGGCATCACAGGCCTCATTAAAGCCTTTTGCTACTTCGGCTTCATACACCTCCCCTTTTTCGTCTATCAGCAGCCGGACAAATGTTGTTCCTTCTATTCCGGCTTCCTTTGCAGATTCGGGATATGTGATTTCAGTACTTAAATATTCAATAAGTGCTTTTTCTCCTCCGGGAAACATTGGTAAATCTTCTGAGAGTTTGTTATCAGTTTCTTCCCCGAGTTCTTTTTTTACTTCTATTTCTTTTATCACCTCTTCTTTCTGATCGGTGCAGGAAGCAAAGTAAAATCCGATAAAAACAGCGGGAATAAACAGCAGGTATTTCCACTTTGTACTATTCAATGATCTTTTTTGTGTCAGCATAGCGATACGTTTTTTAGTGAGTGAATGATTGAAAAAATTATTTTCAAGCACATGGGCATTGGTGCCAAAAATATGTGCGAGCAATATATTTGAATAAGAAACCGTGTCGGATTTTTCGCTTGTACAGGCCACGGCATCTGCCAGGTATTCGTGGTTTAGCCGAATGCTTTTATGCAGGACCCAAATGGCCGGATTGATCCAAAAGACAATTTTCAAGAGCTCCACTAAAACAATATCCAAACTGTGCCACTGCCGGATATGGGTCTGTTCGTGCAGCAGTATTTTCGAGGCCGATTTGCTGTCGGCCAACTCATCGTTCCAAAAGAGGAAGTGGAAAAAGGAGAAAATGGAATTTTTATCGGTTTGCACCAATGTGTAACCGGACATTTGCTGCCGTTTGTTTCTAAAAGCCAAAAGCAGAATGGCCAAAATCCCGGCCAAAAATTTTAGGGCCAAAAACAGGGCAATACCTGCGTATGTCCATAGTAAAATCTGCTTCCAATTAAATGAGCCACTTGCTGTTTCGGGAGTGACCAATACTTCATTTAGGGTAAAAAGCGGAACCGTTACTGCTGATACAACTGTGCTTTGGGGCAATTGGACAAAAGGCAAGGCCACGGAAAACAGCAGGCCAAATAAAAGAAAGGCCCTGTTGAATTGAAAATGGGTTTCCTTTTGCAGCCACAAATAGTAGATGCCAAAAAATACAATAAGCGATACATTGCTGATGATAAATGCATTTATCCAGTTCATAACGGTTTGTTTTTTTTGATTTCTTCAATCAGTTTTTCCGCTTCGGCAATATCAATGTCATTTTTCTTTACAAAAAAGGAGACCAGCTCTTCAAAGGATCCGCCAAAATAGTTTTGCATCAGCGATTTAATGGAATCATTGGAATAGCTCGATTTGCTGATGAGCGGATAATAGCGATAGCTTTTGCCAAATGCTTCGTGATCTACAAAACCCTTTTTCTCCAAAATACGCACAATGGTCGATACCGTATTGTATGCAGGCTTGGGCTTTGGCAGCTCGTCAATGATTTCTTTCACAAAGCCCTTTTCCAATTTCCAAAGCACCTGCATGATCTCTTCTTCTGCTTTTGTTAATGGTTTCATGTGTTTAAATTTTGCTTTTGCCACGAAGACCCAAAGCCACAAAGATTATAGCATTTCTCCATGACCTAAGACAAACTTAAAACTAATTATTTAGTTTAACAACTAAAGTTTTAGTTTTTTATTTTAAAAATCGGAGAAAACTTGTCGGCACTGGATTTTAGATTTATATTCAGCAAAAAAACAATAATGTATCGCTTCAGCATATTGATCCTGCTTTTTTGCAGTAGCCAGCTTTTTGCGCAGTTCTCCATTCCTGAGCCTGTGGTCAATACGGGCAATTACACGATTACAGACACGGTGTATATGGATCCGAACGGCAATGACAACAACCCGGGAACATTCACCCAGCCGGTAAAATCTTTTAGTACCGCCATGCAAAAATTGCCTTTTGGCACAGCCGGTGTCAATGGCGGACATGCTTATGGGTTGATCATTTTTAAACCCGGGCATTACAGGCCGAGCGGAAGTTTTCAGCAAACGGCTTCCAATTGGAAAAATGGCAATACCTACAAAAACATCAGTATCCTCGGAATGGGCGATGTTACTATTGGAGGCACTGTGGATTCATTTGCTTCCAATCATCTGCTGGTGCTCTGTGGGGATCATGTTTTTGTCAAAAACATCAAACTGAAATACAGCACGGGAATTGGGTTTTTGCTGAGCCGACCCGCTTCGGAACCCAGGCAAAACAATGTGCTGGTAGAAAATGTAGAAGTGGACAGTGTGGGTTTATTTGCCATGCTGCTGCGCAGTGCGGATACCGTTTTGGTGAGAAATTGTGTGTCGAGCTATGCCGGCCGGCCCGGAAATGAGCATTTGACCAGTCCCTGTACCTGGCCGAGTGGCATTAAGTTTTTGAACAGCACAGACTGTACCATCCACGATTCAGAAATAGCCTATACCCGTGGCGAAGGACTGAATTTTCACAACAGCCAAAGAGGCAATGCCTACAACAATAAGCTGCACGACAACGGCCTGAATTTTTACAATGACAATTCAACAAAGCTGATGGTACACCACAACCTGATTTACAATACACCTGATTTTGGCGATCAGTTTTGGCGAAATTGCCCGGCAGATCAAACAGCGGTGTGGGCCAACAGGGGCATGCTCATTGCCAATGAAGGTGCTTGCATGAACGGAAATTTTCCTGAGTTTGTAAATTGCGAGACCCGCTGCATGCTCCCCAATGAAGTTTTTCCCAATGTCGATAGCATGTTTGTGTATAATAATATTTTCCAAAACACGGGAACGGCAATTGCTTTCTGGCAGGGTGTTACCGATATTGCCGGTGCCAACTGTATCCGCAATGTGTATATTTTCAACAATACCATTATAGGTGTAATGGGCTCAGCCGGAGTAAGCTCTACAGGCTTGGTCAATTTATTTTTTCCCAATTACAATGAATTTGTCAATAGTTTTTATGGCTACCTGGAAAATGTACGTATCACTCATAATATTTTCACTTATGACACGGCTGCCTATCCAAATATGATGCCGGTAAAAATGGATTTTCACGCCAAACATCCCGGGCCGAAAGACATCAGTTTTGACCATAATTTATGGATCAATGACCACAGCTATATCGGGGCAAATGGAAAAGTAAGGCCACAGATGCCCGGGCAAACATATTTGTTGACAGATTCTCTTAAGTCAATAATTCCAGGCCCGGACAATGCTTATTGGATAGATACGGTTCCCAATCCATTTGCTTTGCTGACAGATGATTACAGCTATCAACTGCGCAATGGCAATACCAATGTGGGGGCAATGGAATACCGCGATTCAATTAAAGACAGCATACCGGAGGATACGGTTTCAGTGGCGGGCATCAATGCGAAAGAGAAAATACAGATTTTCCCAAACCCCTGTTTCAATTGTAATTATCTTACAATTTCGGGTGAGTCAATGGCTGAAACTTATGATTACCGCATTTATTCCCTTGCAGGAAATGAAGTAGTTTTTGGGAAAGTGAATAAAGGAAAAATTAATATTTCATGTCACCTGAGTGGAATGTATATTTTGCTGTTGGAAAACAAAGAAATCCGGCTTACTAAAAAGATTGTTTTAAACCGGAATTGAGATATATATTTACAGCGCTCATGATAAATGGTTTTTGATGTTTGCCTAAAGCAGGAAATAAATTCTATTTGTGTAGAAAATTATTTTTTGAGGAATGCTTCAAGATTCCCTAAAAGCCAAAACTGCTTTGCGCTCTTTGGCAAAGGCTGCTTGTTCTTTTTCCAGTGTAGCTTGGTCTTTGTTTAAAAAGCGGGAGAGGTATTTTTCAACAATCGGAAGGTCTTTGTCGATATCCTGTGGCTGGAAATACAGGCGTCCTGTCCTGCGGATCATAAAATCATTGATCGTATTGACCATTTCGTTTTCTATGACATAAAATATTTCTGCTGCCAAAAGCAGTTCATAGGGATCTGAAATTTCCTTTCGCAATTCATAGGCCTTGTTGATGATCTGATCGGTATTGGAACCATAGCGCAGCACCAGTTCCTTTATTTGATCATGATCAGCCTTGATTTGTTTGGCCTCTCCATGACGGTCTTCAATATAATTATTTAAATCAGTGGATATTGAACCTCCTGAGAGCACAATTTTATCGGTTTTGCACTTTTTGCAGTGTTTGTTGTTTTTCCTGCGCAATTCCCTGCATACTATGTCCACCGAGCGTTCGGCCATTTTCCTAAAGCCCGTTAATTTGCCCCCGGCAATGGAAATCACACCGGATTTTGCCCTGAATATTTCATCCTTTCTGGAAAGCTCCGATGGTTCCTTGCCCTCTTCGTGGATCAAAGGGCGCAGGCCTGCCCATGACGACACCACATCTTGCAGCTTTAAATTCACTTCGGGCAACATATAATTGACCGCATTGAGCAAATATTCCGCATCCGCCTTGCTGGTGTCGGGGCTGTCAATATCTGCATTGTAATTGGTATCGGTAGTTCCCAGGTAGGTTACTTTTCCCCGTGGAATGGCAAACATCATTCGTCCGTCTTCAATGTCAAAATAGATGCTTTGCTTGAGTGGCAGTTTTTCAAAAGGAACCACAAGGTGTACGCCCTTGGTCAGGTGCAGGCGCTTTTTGTTCATGGATTTGTCAATCCTGCGCAACTCATCCACCCAGGGCCCGGCAGCATTGATGATCTTTGCTGCGCGGATTTCCATTTTTTCTCCGCTCAAAGTATCAGTGGCTTCAATACCTACCGCTTTTTTATTTTCATAAATAAAAGCATTGGCCTTTGTGTAGTTTAAAGCCAAAGTGCCCCGCTCAACAGCAGATTTCAACACCTCCACAACCAGGCGGGCATCATCAGTGCGGTATTCTTTATAGATGCCTCCGCCTTTGAGAATATCCGTTCTAAGTAGTGGTTCTTTCTTAGCTGTTTTTTTGGCCGAAAGCATTTTCCTGCGCTCTTCCTTGCGCACTCCTGCCAGCCGATCATACACATACAGGCCAAGTGATGTGGTTTTCTTTCCCAGTGCCCCGTCTTTTACAATGGGCAACAGCATGTTTTCTGGAATTACGATATGCGGGGCGTTGCGGTGAATAATTGCACGTTCCCTACCTACTTCCCTAACCAGTGAAAATTCCAGTTGCTTGAGGTAGCGCAGTCCACCGTGAATCAGCTTGGTGGATTTGCTGCTGGTACCGGCTGCAAAATCATCTTTTTCAATCAGTGCTACCGACAGTCCCCTGCTGATGGCATCGAGTGCAACACCGGCACCGGTAATGCCTCCGCCAATCACCAGCAAATCAAAGGTTTGGGATTGTAATTTTGATAGATATTGTGCTCTTTTATTGGCAGAAAATGTACTCATAGGATGTGTGTAAGTGGCAGCACTTGAATTTTGCTGCAAAGCTAATGTTTTCAGTAATCAGTGCCTAAAGTGTGCTAAAGTTTTAAGTGCACTAAAGAATTGGGTAGCTTTTGACTGAACTTGTGCACTCACTTACGCCTTTTTCAACAATTTCACTTATTTCAAGCTAACTTTGCATTATGATGCAACCTGATCTGGAATCGACCATAGTAGCACAGGCCACCCCCTCTGGAGTAGGCGCGGTGAGTATGGTGCGTGTAAGCGGACCGGATACTTTCAAAATCGTGCAGTCGGTTTTCAAGGGAGCAGATTTGAGCAAAGTGGCCTCGCATACTTTGCATTATGGCTTTATCAAAGAAGGCGAGGAAATCATTGATGAAGTGATGCTGGCAGTTTTTCGCGCGCCCAAATCCTATACCACGGAAGATTCCATTGAAATCTCTACCCACGGTTCGCCCTATATCGTGAGCCGAGTGGTGCAGGTTTTGCTGGATCAGGGAGCGAAAATGGCAGGCCCTGGCGAATTTACCATGCGCGCTTTCCTGAATGGCCGCATCGATTTATCACAGGCAGAAGCGGTGGCCGATTTGATAGAATCCAATTCAGCAGCTTCCCAACAAATGGCCTTGAATCAAATGCGGGGTGGCTTTTCCGGGAAAATCAAAAACCTACGCGAGCAGTTGATCCACTTTGCTTCCATGATAGAATTGGAACTGGATTTTTCAGAAGAAGATGTGGAATTTGCCAATCGGGATGAGTTGGTGAAATTGGTGGAGGAAATACAAAGCCTGACCCAAAAACTGATTCGATCCTTTCAATTGGGTAATGTGCTGAAAAACGGTGTCAATACCGTAATTGCCGGACGCCCCAATGCGGGCAAGTCCACCTTGATGAACAATCTGCTGGACGAGGAGCGCGCCATTGTTTCCGATATTGCCGGAACAACGCGCGACAGCATAGAGGAAGTGCTGAATATTGAGGGCGTACTTTTCCGCCTGATCGATACTGCAGGGATTCGCGAGGCATCGGATGCCATTGAGAAAATCGGGGTGGAGCGCACTATGGAAAAAATCAAAAGCTCTGCTGTTTTGCTCTATTTGTTTGATACCGTGGAAATGGATGCGGACACCGTAAAAGCCGATTTGGAAAAATTGGAGATTGGCCCTTTGCCCTATCTTTTGATCGGCACCAAAACCGATCTTTTGGGTTTGGAAAAAGCCCGGGATAAATTCAAAAGCATTCCCGAAGTACTTTTTATCAGCAATAAAAAAGAGACCGATACCGAAAAAGTGAAAGCTGCGCTCTACGATTTAATGGCCGCAAAGCAAACCGAAGAACACGATGTGCTGGTCAATAATGCCCGCCATTACGAAGCCCTAAAGAAATCCCAAAAAGCTCTACAGGAAGTTATGAATGCCATTGGATTCGGAGTATCTGGCGAATTGTTGGCTTTGGACATTCGCACGGCACTCAACGCCCTGGGCCAAATCACTGGAGCCATTGATGTGGACGAAGATATCCTCGGGACGATTTTCGGGAAGTTTTGTATTGGGAAGTAAAGTAAACAAATATGTTTAACCAAATCACCAAAAAGTAAACCAATAACTTTACTTTTTTGAACAAGGAAACCTACATTTTGTCAGGCTATAACCTGACTTTTAATTTGTTTTTGTCAGGCTATAACCTTACATTTGAAAATATTATGTCAGGTTATAACCTTACGAAATGAACAGAAAGAAGCTACAAATTGAACAATTAGAGCTAAAGCTCAAAGGGTTTACAGCAGCTAAAAAAGTCGCAGTACCAGATACGGGTTGGCTAAAAGCTGTACGTGTATCCTTAGGTATTTCGTTACAACAACTTGCGGACAAACTCTCCATAACCAAACAGAGTGCGAGAGAGATTGAACAACGTGAGAGAGAAGGAAACATCACCCTTAAAAGCCTTCGCGATACTGCTAAAGTATTAGAGATGGAACTGGTCTATGGACTTGTGCCAAAGGATGGTTCTTTGGATGCTTTAATCGAGAAAAGAGCACGCGTGCTGGCTACCAAAATTGTTTCCAGAACTTCTAATACAATGAAATTGGAAGATCAGGAAAACACCGAAAAGCGCATTAAAAATGCTATAGAAGAAAGAACTGCCGAATTGAAAAGGGAAATACCAAAAGCACTATGGGATTAAATTTCAATGAAATTCACGGACAAACGCCTTTGGATGAAGATGAAAAAGAAGGCTTATTGATTCCCAGTATTTCAACACAAGGTGAACTGGACGAGTTTGAGCAGCAAAATATTGAAGATGCCATGCAATGGGCATTTTCTATATCATTGAAAAAAGAAAGGATTTTGTCAGAAAAATTCATTTGTAATCTTCACAAAAGAATGTTTGGAGAAGTCTGGCAATGGGCGGGGAACTTTAGAAAAACAAATAAAAATCTTGGTGTTGACAAGCATCTTATTCCCACACAACTGCATACGCTTTGTAATGACGGACTATTTTGGATTGAAAACAAAACTTATCTCCCGGATGAAATGGCCATTCGTTTTAAGCATAGAATTGTGAGCATTCACTGTTTCCCAAATGGCAATGGTCGGCATAGCCGATTGATGGGGGATATTATCATTGAGAAAATCTTTGGACAAGAAATCTTTTCTTGGGGAGCTGTTGAGTTCTCCAAAACAAATGAAGCTCGACAAGCCTATCTCCACGCAGTAAAAACAGCAGATAATGGTAATTTTCAAGCCTTGCTAAAATTCGCAAGATCATGAACCTTTGAGTTCAATATTACTGGATGATTTTCGAGAAGTTTTGCATTGGGAAATAAATTAATTCAAAAAAGCAGGAAGTATGATATTAATTACTTAAATTCAAATTATGAGGTATGCAAGCCTATTTTTAATTCTTGTTTTAATAATCATTGTTTCATCATGTAATAAGAAAGATAATATTATTGCTGAACCCTCATTTGAAGAAATTATTACTTCCAAGATGTGGGTTAAAAACAGTAACGTAAGAAAATTAGAGACAACTGATCCTGATGATACAACTGCAACTATTGAATACTTATTGAAACCATGTGATTCAATGATTATTATGTCATTTCAAAAAGATGGTGTTTATCAAAAATACTATAGCTCTGAATGCATCGAATATTCTGGTAGTAGCGCGGTTGACAGATGGGAATATAATAAAGAGGATAAAAATTTGAAACTCTATGCTTCTTCATTAACTCACTCAAGTAGTTCTATTATAAAACAATTTTCAGAAAATGAAATTGTTCTTTATGGTTTTGGATTGGAACTTCACGGGAATGGATATCATGTATATATAGAAAAACTGGTTCCTGTAAATTAAAAACATTCAAATCATATATCTCAAGGATAGAAACTTAACCAAGGCCCCATCAACACCAGCGACCCACATGGGCAGTTGCATAGCCGCAAGGGGTGTTATACCAATTTAATTATTTAATGCCGCAAAGGCATTTCCTTAAAGTATTATGCTGAAGTACCCCCGACCATATAGGTCGGGTGGGGGGGGAAGGAGCATTTTATTGCTTGTTAAGACACTTGTCGTCTTTGCATTTATCGTCCTGGGCGACATTCCTGTCATCCGGGCAGGCTGGTAAAACCACAATCGGTATTATTACCCCACCAAGCCTTCTCTAACTGCAATCGAAACAGCACCTGCCGAAGATTTTACCTTGAGTTTTTTGTAAATCTTTGAAATATGCGAATTGACCGTAGCATAAGAGATGCCACAAGCGGTAGCAATCATATTATAGCTGTTGCCTTTTACAAGGTGCTCCAGGATTTCCAGTTCTCTATTGGTCAATTCAAAAGTTTGCTCTTTACAGGCATTGGACTTATTGAAATATTGCAATACTTTTCGGGCAATATTGGGCGTCATGGGCGCACCGCCTTCGTGCACTTCTTTTATGGCATCCATTAATTTCAGGGGATTGGTTTGCTTTAGGATATACCCATCTGCCCCGGCACAAATGGCGGCAAACACTTTATCATCCTCTTCAAAAACCGTTTGCATCAGTATTTTTACATCCTGATACTGCTGCCGAATGAGTTTTACCCCTTCAATGCCATTTACAAAGGGCATGTCAATATCCATCAAAACCACATCGGGCTGGGTATCTTCCATATTTTTCAGCACATGTCTGCAATCTGGAAAAGCACCTGCAAATTCCATATTGTCCATTAGCTCAATAAGCATTTGCAAGCTTTCCCTGCGCTTTTCATTGTCATCGAATAAAATCACTTTGATATCCATAAGCCAAATATAAAGAACAAAATATCGGATTTCATATCATTGAATCCAATGAAAATATCATTCAAAAAATGATCTGAATGGTGGTCCCGTTATTGATTTTTGATTGAATATTGAGCTTTGCTCCTATTTCCTGAGCCCTTTTTTGCATCCCCGCAATTCCGTTGCCACCCATATTGTAGGTGTTTTTTCCGGTCTCGAAACCAATGCCGTTGTCTTTAATTTCTATGTGCAATTTTTGGTCAATGCTCTGCACATTGATTTCAATGATATCGCATTGGGCATATTTGATGGTATTGTTCAGCGCTTCTTTGTAAATCAGGTAAATATTTTTGCGTTCCAGCATATTCATCTCAATATTCTCAGATGCTTCATCTGCATTGAATTGCAGTTGAATACCCTGTACTTCTGTAATATCCACGGCTAGCGCATACATTCTCAAAATCACTTGCTTGAAAGTATCATTATCGGCTTTAATGGCCCAGACCATATCGTTCATGCGCTCCATGGTTTCTGTAGTGCCTTCTATTATTTTCCCCAAAATATGATTTACTTTTTCGGGGAGTTGGTTTGCAGACTTTTGAATGGCCGTGCTGTAAACGGAAATACTGCTGAGCGTGGAGCCAATATCATCGTGCAGATCCTGGGCGATTTGGTTGCGCATCCTTTCCATCCTTAAAACATAGCCCAGCCTGTATCGGTATATGGAGTACAAAATTCCTGCGAACAGGAAAACCATAAAACCCCGAAACCACCAGGTGCCCCACCAGGGCGGGAGTATGGTCAGTTGAAGGGTTCTGGGCTTTTCACTCCATTGATGACTGCTATTATAGCCCAATACTTTCAGGGTATAATATCCAGGATCTAAATTGGTAAAAGTAGCTTCGTGATTGATATCGGCCTCGATCCAGTCTTTGTGAAACCCTTCTAATTTGTATTTGATCTTATTGGACTTTTGAGCCGTAAAATCCAATACCGAAAATCCAAATGAAAACATTCTGTGATTGTAATTGAGCTCCAGTTTTTCGAGCTGCTCTATTGGCTTTTTTAGATAAAAGCGTTCATTTTCAAAAATCAAAGTGTCTTTATAATTAACACTAGTATTCAGGATTTTAAACTGATTGATGATGGCGTTAGAATAGGTGGAATCCGTATAAAAATATTTGGGATGAAAGGCGACCACGCCATTTACACCACCGAAATAGAGCGTGCCATCACTGGCTTTGCTAAATTCATAGCGATTGAATTCATTCCCAGCTAAACCATGATTGGTATTGTAATTTACAAACTTGTTTTCTGCAATATTAAAATGGCTCAATCCCTTGTTGGTGCTCAACCACAGATTGTTTTTATGATCAGTTTGAATGGCATAGACCACATTATTGGGCAAACCTTGTGCTTCATTGAATATTGTAAAATTTCCGGTTTTGATATTGAGCCTGTTCAACCCGCTCCCATTGGTTCCCGCCCAAATATATTTTTCCGGATTAGCAGGATCGGGACATACGCTTAATACCATGTCGAGCGAAAGGCTGCTGTCATTGGAAGGATCATACTGGTAGTGTTTCCACTTGTTTTTTTCAGGATTGAAAAGAAACAGACCCTGCGTGGTGCCCAGCCAAAAACTGCCATTTTTATTTTCGTACCAATCATGTACAAAACGATAAACACTTTCCTGAGGCTTAACGGGAACAGTGTATTCTATTATTGAATCGGATTCTATCAAATGATTGAATAATTGTAAGGAATCCCCCTTGCTTCTCTCGCTGTACCAAATATTGTTTTTTTTGTCAATAAATATAGGTGTGAAATACCATTTGTCAATAGGCGTAGTTCGCATTTCGAGCACATTGACCCCATAAGTATTGGTATCAATTTGCAGCAAAAAATTGCTGTCACTTTTGGTGTTTATTAAGTTGACATAAATAAAACCATTATTGTCAATTGTAATATTTGATTGCCTACTGGCGAATTGATGTCCTGCTTTTAGGGAAACGCTATCTTTTATTTTGCCCCACTTTTCCTTTATATCTTTGGAAAATACGGCCTTCGATCCAGGTTTTGAAACCCTGTAATCCCAAACAAGATTGGCAGAATTGTTTTTAATAGTTATTGTTTCAAATTTTTGTGAAACGGAAGACCACTTTAATGCTCCAAAACCTCCTGTGCCAATCCAAAGGTTATCATTTTGATCGTGGTGCTTAAAAAAAGTACAGCAAAAACCTTGCTCATTAAATCCTTCTGAATTGGCAATGAAAGAAACAAGCTTTTTTTCTTGCAAATTGATATTCAAGTATTTGTTATTTCTAAAAGCAATCCACAAGCGGCTCTTGTTGTCTATAAAAAGGTCGTGGATATTGGTGAGTCTTAAGGGCAGTTTTAAATAGGGGAGAAATTGCCTGGAGATTGTGTCATATTTTTCAATAATGGAGTTTGAAAGGAGATAAAAATCTTCTGTTTTCGGGTCAAATATAAATTGGTTTTCAAAATAGATTTCAGAAGAAGAGATATTATTTGGATAGGAATGATATGAAGCATTTTCCAATTCAGGGTTTTGTATGCTGTAAACTGAATCCAAACCATAATACCAGGCCTCACCATTTGATTTAAAATAAAGGTGCTTGGTACAACAGTCTTTTCCTGTTACTTTTCTCAGACCGGGATAAATATTCTGAATGGGGTAAATCCTAAAGTTATTTGGAGTGTTTGTAGAATCCGGTACTAAAATGTCATAGCCATTCCCTGACTTGGTTTGAATGATGATATTTCCTTTGGGGTCTTCAAAAATTTTTCCAATGGAACTAGAGCTCAACTTTTGTTTGGGTTTAGAATCTGTGTTGAAATGATTGAAGCTTTCAGTTTTGCGATCAAAAAAATTGAGCCCATTGAGATCTGTACCTACCCATAAGTTGTTTTTGGAATCAACAAAAAGACTAGTGATAAGATTGTCAGATATAGATAATGGGTCTTTTGGATTGTGCCTAAAAACCTTAAACTTTTTTCCATCGTATCGATTGAGCCCTTCTTTAGTGGCTATCCACATATAGCCATCCTGGTCAATCACAAGATCATTGATCATGCCCTGTGACATACCATCCTCAATACCCAGATGATCCAGGTATATTTCGCGCTGCTCAGTAGTGTCCAATAGAACCTGTCCACTGATTATAAATGGTATAAAAATCAGTACAAGGGTGAAACGATACAGTGTCATTAATCTATTTGGGTTCAAACAGGAAGCAAATGTAAAGCATTGAATAATATTAATGCAGTTGTCATTGATTCCAATGATACTATAAAGTGTTCAAAATACTGATTAAATCTGAAAACACACTGTTAGCAGGAGGCAGGAGTTACTTTTTGAATTTGCTTGTCAGATTTACGGATTTGAAAATCATTGAATCCAACTATTGTATTGCATCTAATATGTTTTGATTTTTACATCATTCATTCATTAAAAAAATTATCATGAAAAATCTAATGAAATTATTGTTCGCTGTGGCATTGATTTTTGCTGCAACTTTTATTTATGCTCAAGCACCAGAGGGCTTTAATTATCAGGCTGTAGTTCGCAATGGATCTGGTGATTTGATTACATCAGGTAGTGTTGAAATGCAATTTACCATCCGTACAGGTTCTGCAACAGGTACGGTGGAATATCAGGAGACTACAAATGCTACACCCAACCAATTTGGCTTAGTGAATCATGTGATAGGTGCTGGTACAGTAGTATCTGGCTCTATGGCTAGTGTTGACTGGACTTCGGGCGATAAGTTTTTACAGGTAGAGGCTAATACCGGAAACGGTTTTGAAGATTTAGGCGCACAGCAATTACTAAGCGTGCCTTACGCCATTCATGCAGGGAATACATATTGGGAAAAATCAGGGAATAATATTTACAGCAATAATAGTGGTAATGTGGGTATTGGCACAACAAGCCCAAACAATAAACTACATGTCGCAGGGGAGATTACTTCTGGAAATATTACCATAAACGGAAGAACTTTAGGAAGTGGTGGCAATAGTTTGGTTTTTGGAAATAATGCCATACAAACAGGAAATACAAATACAGTAGTTGGGGATGGGGGAATGGCTGCTAATACTACCGGTTATGATAATGTAGCATTTGGAGTAGGAGCTAACGCATCAAATACTACAGGTGCTCAAAATACGGCAATTGGAACAAGAGCTATGGAAACCAACACAACCGGAGATGGAATAACTGCAATTGGCCATTTGGCAGGTGTAACCAGTAATAATTTAAGTAACTCTATTGTAATAGGAAATTTCACAGCTGTAGATGCCAGCAACAAAGCAAGAATTGGTGGAGGAAGCTACAATAGCATAGGGGGGCAAGTAAACTGGACCGCTTTTAGTGATGGCAGGGTGAAGGACAATATTCAGGAAACCGTAATTGGCTTAGATTTCATCAAAGCACTTCGTCCTGTAACTTATAATTACGATGTAAACAAACAAGAGCAGTTAATGGGACTTAAAGAGACAGGTCAATGGGAAGGTAAATATGACATTGAAAAAATTCAATTTAGCGGGTTTATTGCACAGGAAGTTGAAGCTGCTGCTAAAGAAGCCAAATATAATTTTAGCGGGATAGATAAGTCTGGAGAAATTTTAGGCCTGAGATATGCAGAATTCACAGTGCCTCTGGTAAAAGCGGTTCAGGAACAACAAGAACAGATTGAAGCCTTAAAAGCAGAAAACCAAAAATTAAAAGCAGCAAATCAGCAATTCCTGACTGATTTAAATGCCATCAAAGCCCAATTGGGAATGGATATTCAAGGAAAAAAATAAGCTTTTCACAATAGGCAAAACAAGCGGTAATGATGCAGCTTGTTCTGCCTTTCTTACTTTAAAAAAACCAAACATGAAAAACATAACAGTAATACTCATTGCTCTTTTACCAGTAGCATTATTTGCCCAAAGCCTGGAAAGACAGGTAATCGCATCCAGTGGAAGCTATTCTGAAACAGCCAATTTGCAAGTTTCTTCCACTATTGGGGAAACAGTTATTGCAACAGGCACATCAGCTTCAGTTATTCTTACGCAAGGTTTTCAACAACCCGCTTCTGACAATACGGTTGGCATTGAAGAACCTGAGTTTGGTTTCTCCATGCAGGCCTATCCCAACCCAACGGCCAATATGGTGATTCTGGATTTCAATGCGGACAAAGAGTTGGAACTACAAATCAGCTTAATTGATGTAATGGGAAAACAATACCCAGTAGCAAAATCAAACATCACTGTTTTGGGCAATAGTCGCCAGCAGATTGACCTTTCGGCTTATGCGGCAGGCAACTACTTCATTCGCATAGACGATGAAAAGGGACAGTTTTCAAAAACGATTAAGATTCAGAAAATCGACTAATAAATTTATTTAGCAATCATACAATGTTTTAAAAACCAAATAAAAATATCATGAAAAACTTCTTGTCGTCTATCCTACTCATCGCTCTATTAATCTTGAGCAATACCCTTTTTTCACAAAGCCCTGAAGGAATGAACTACCAGGCAGTGGTTCGAAATGCAAGTGGTGAAATCTTGCAAAATGCTACAGCAGATTTGCGCTTTACTGTCATAGAAGATCTGCCTACAGGAATTACTGTTTACCAGGAAAGCTTTAGCAAAACCACCAATGATTACGGATTAGTAAATGTAGTAATTGGCGAAGGAACTGCTCTGAGTGGATTATTTTCGACTATCGACTGGAGCAATCACGAATATTATTTACAGGTAGAAGTGAATACCGGTAATGGTTTTCAGGATATGGGCACCACCAAATTTATGAGTGTGCCTTATGCCATGCATGCAAAGTATTCTGATACTGCCAAAGTAGTTTTGGGAAGTAATTCGCCCTGGACGCTTTTTGGGAATGATATTTACAATACGAATGCTGGAAATGTGGGCATAGGCACAGCTGCTCCTTTTCATAAGTTTGAAGTCAATGGACAATCAAGTTTAGGCTCAAGCTCTAATGTTGTTACAGGAGGATCTTCAGTAGCGGTAGGATTAGATGATACAGTTTCTGGCTATGGTTCATTTGCTGCTGGAAGATTCTGTAATGCCACGGCCAACCACTCCATTTCTATGGGCTTTCAAAATAATGCTACCGGAGGCCAATCCTTTTCAATTAATAGAGGGAATACTGCTTCAGGGAATCAATCTTTTGCTGCGGGTAGAGATAATGTTGCTTCTGGGACCCAGTCTTTTGTAGCTGGTATAGGCAACAGCGCAGTTTCAAATAATGAGGTTGTAATTGGTCAGTATGCCACTGAATATTCTCCACAGGGAAATAATACAGATAGAATATTTGCTGTAGGAGTAGGGGCAAACTCAAATAGCAGACAGGATGCAATCACTATTTTAAAAAGTGGAAATGTTGGCCTTAGTATAAGTAATCCTCAGGAAAAACTAGATGTAAATGGAGCGGTGAAAATTCAGCAAAACACCACTAACCCACAACCAAGAACAGTCTATGGAAACTCTACTCCAATTGCTTATGGCTTTGCTGATTACCTTGGGAATCTAGGTAGTAATTCTTATGGTGTAGCAAGCATGACCCGAACAGCTACAGGCAGATACACCTTAGTGCTTGATAACCCTGCCAGTGGAGCAATTGTGTTTAACGCTACCATGTGGGATACCAATGTGTATGGTTTTATCAATTACTACCCAACCAACAGCACAACTATAACGATAAGAACCAGAAATGGCAGCGGAACGGATACCAACCAGGGTTTCAGTTTTGTGGTTTACGGTACGCCACAGTAACCCCACCAGGATATTAGTTTTGAAAAACTAAACTGATCTAATATGAAGCATTTACATTATTTAATTATCGCCATCTCGATTATTCTATCGGCTTGCGAAAAAGATCCTGAAGACCCCGATGCACCACAAACCAATGACAACAATGAAGTAATGAGCTGTTCTGTGAGAAGCATGCCGGCCTCTGCTAATTATGCCAGTTTATATACGCAATATATCAATTGTACTGGAATACCGGTGATTGCTCCTGATGGCGTGCCTGAACAAGCATTAAGGGTGGGCGATGAAACCATTGAGTTTATGTTGACGGGTTTAGATGAAGTAAAAAACAAATTGATCGAAAGAGGGGAGTATTATATCCTTTTTGGACCTGGTAAGACAGCGCAGGAATTACCGGAATTTATAAATACTACAGTTTCCGAAATAGGTGTCTATTGGGATATGCCAGGAGCAGGAGCGTCAACTGCTGCTGGCTTGCTTTGTTTTGCAGAAGATAACCCTTCTCCAAACCACAATATCATGGTACATGAAATGGTCCACATGGTTGATATTTCAGGATTGCGTTTGCTTGATAGTGATTTTGAAAGCGAATTAAGCAGTGCCTACAATAATGCCAGGTCACAGGGGCTTTGGAACAATACCTATGCAATGACAAATAAAGAGGAATATCTGGCAGAATGTGTTATGATTTATTATGAGGTGCATTTTCCTTTTGGCCCTCCGGGAGGGGATGGAAATAGCAATGATATAATTACACGGGCACAGTTGCAAAATTATGATCCTACGATCTATAATATTATCGCGTCCCGCTTCAACAGTAGCTTTGATGTTCCCGGTTGTATTCAACGTAATGAAGTAATACCATATGAGGATGAGAGCATCACTTGTCCTTCAACCATAACAGATGCCGATGGTAATTCCTATCCGGTAGTTAGAATTGGTAATCAATGCTGGATTGCTGAAAACTTAAGAACCACGAAATATAAAGATGGCTCTCCCATTGATCATGTTTCAGATTCTCTGGCGTGGATCAGCACCAATAGCGGAGCTTATGCCTATTATCGAAATGATATATCTAACCAACAGACTTACGGCAATCTTTACAATTGGTTTGCCATTACCCATTTAAAAGGAATTTGCCCGGATGGATGGCGAGTTCCAGTACCAGATGACTGGCAAACTTTGAAAACTCATTTGCAATCGATAGACGAACCCACAGGAGGTCCCTTAAAAAGCAGAAGCTTATGGGATGCGCCAAACGATGGTGCAACGAACAGCACCGGTTTTAATGCAGTGCCTTCCGGAATCAGGGAAGATGACGGACATTTTACAGGAAAAGGACATGCCAATATGTTTTTTACCAATTTTGAGGAAAGTGCTACTGAAGCAAAGACTTACAACCTTTGGTCCAATGGAGATTTTTTAAATAGCCAGACCCATAACAAGAAAAAAGGCACTTCCTGTAGGTGTATTAAAGAGTGATGTTTAATTTAAAATGTATTTAATTATGAGGTATTTAATTTTTATTCTCCTTCCTTTAGCTGGAGTATTTTTGAAAAAGTCCATACAAGCTCAGTGTCCTATTCCGCAAAATAATAATTGGACAGCAGAACAAATTGGGAATGGATTTAACGATGGCAGTTACTCTTTACATATAAATGCGCAAGGAGATTTATTTGCTGGTGGGCAGTTAACTGAGAAAGTTGTTCAATGGAATGGTAATACCTGGATCCAGGTTGGAACGCCTTTTGGTGCAGGTAGTACAGGAGGTAGAATATTCGGTTTGAAATCTATAGGAGGAGATTTATTTGCCGTAGGTAATAATAGTAGCGCAGATTTATTACAAAAATGGGATGGAAATATATGGTCTAAGCTTATTGGATCAAATATAACTTCCTATTCAATTGCAATACACAATTCCAGTGTCTATGTTGGTCATACAACTAATTCTTTTTTTAACAATGGCATAATTTCTTATGAAGGGGTATTTGAATGGAATACAAATTCTCAAACTATTTCTGCATTAGGAGATGGCTTAACGAGAAGTAATTCACAAGGTGGAGGAGCTGTAGGGATTATAACAGCATTAGTAACTGATTCTAATGGTGATTTATATGCCAGTGGAGGTTTTGATGAAGCAGATGGAATAGCTGTTAATAATTTTGCTAAATGGAATGGTTCATCCTGGTCGGCTGTTGGTGGAGGATTACCTGGCGGTGCTGAAACACTTGTTTTCTCTTCAAATGGTGATTTATATGCAGGAGGCTATTTCACAACAGCGGGAAGCGTCTCTGCAAACCATGTGGCTATATGGAATGGCACAACATGGTCAGCTTTGGGTTCTGGTTTGAATGGTGATTGTTTTGCCCTGGCCTTTGACTCCCAGGGAAATCTATATGCTGGCGGAGATTTTAGTATGGCAGGAGGTATATTCGTGAACAATTTGGCCAAATGGGATGGTTCATCCTGGTCGGCTGTAGGTATGGGGGTGAATGCTTCGGTTCAAGCTCTTGTTGTAGATGATTGTGACCGACTAATTGTTGGGGGTGAATTTACTGAGGCAAATGGTACTCCAGCAAATAGAATAGCAATGTTTTATACTGAATGTAATTTGGACACCTCAGTCACTGTTAATAGCGGAACTCTTAGCAGTAACGCTTCTAATGTGAGTTATCAATGGCTTGATTGCAATAACGGTAACTCACCTATTCCTGGAGCCAATAGTTCTTCATATACTCCCTCAGCAACTGGCAATTATGCAGTTATTGTGTCTGACCAGTGCGCTGATACTTCTGCATGCAGAAAAGTTTGTGTTGCCCCTTCCGTATCTGTAAGTGTTTCAAATACAACTTTAACTGCAACTCCGGCCGGATTAAACTATCAGTGGATTGATTGTGATAATGGGAATAGCCCTATAGCAGGGGCTACAGGTCAATTCTACACTGCTACGGAAAATGGAAGTTATGCGGTAGAAGTTGAGGAAAATGCTTGTTTTAATATTTCTAACTGTACAAACATTAATTTTGTCAATATCAATGAAGCTAAGGGCGTGAATGCCAATATGCTCATTTACCCTAATCCTGCTGAAAACCAGATCATAATAGATGCTGGTAGAGAAAACATTCAAAGGGTAAGCATAACCAGTATAAGTGGAAAGCAGCTAATGAATGTTCAAGGACTTAATACTTCAAAATACCAGTTAAACCTGGATATTAAAGCCGGAATTTATCTGATTGAGGTTTACACGATTGCCGGCATCTCAATTAATAAGTTAATCATTAACTAGGGCTTCCTCAAAAAGCCCTAACTAAGTTTGTTGGCTCAACTAATTGTTTCACCAACCAATCTCTATTGGTGATATTTTTTGTTTTTTGAATTTGCTTTAAAAGCTTTCGGGTTTTTTGTTGGATTTGTGTTTTTCTATCGGTGTAGCTCAAATTCCTAAGCTGATAGCAGCGCTTTGTAAAGCGAATGAAATTCAAATGTACCTTGCGCTGATAAGCAGAAATCACTTTATTCCGCAGCAGGTAAATCTTAAATGCGTGAAAATGCGCATCCAGGGCATCGTCCTCTTCCATTTCAAAATAGATTTTCATCAGCATAGAGCGGGCACCCAGGGCGAAATAGGTATCGGTAAATTGTACAGTGTGTAGCAATTGCAGGGCTTTCTCGAAATCATTTTTTTCGTAATAAAATGCGGCCAGGTTATATTGGAACACATCTTCCCTGATTTTTTCATCCAACTTGTTTTTGTAGCGGTGAATGAAACTTTCCGTCCATTCAAATTCGTTCAGGCGGCAGGCAATGGTCACAATGTTTTTAAAATCAGAAGGTGGAAACAGCCCCTTTCAGTTCTTTTTCCAGCATCAGTTGATAGAGGTCAAGCAATTCCCTTAGATATTTGGAATCCCCCTGATTGATGCGCTTGATGCAATAATTTTGCGCATAATCGTACATGGCCTTGGCTTCCTGATGGGGAAATTCGCTGCTAAACTGCAGCAGGTTATTTTTCAAGGCACTGAAATGCTGCTCTGCATCCGGCTCGTAAAGGGTTTTGAGTATGCGGTAATAAATACTGATAAGCGGTATGCCGAGGTATTTTTCCTGATTGGAAGCTATGAGTTGCAACAGTGCATCGAGCAGCGGATAGTCGTATTCAATATTCAGCACATTGCTGCGGTTGAGCATATCGCAGTAGTATTGTAGCTTGGTGGCCAAAAAGAAATGATCCAAGCTGTCGGATTTTTTCTGAAGGAAATTGGCTTTTGTTCGCTTTTTCCGGTTGATATAAAACTCATCCAGCTCGGCTTCGGCCTTGCCTTTATAAAGAAAATAATCGGCACTGTGTTGGTCATTTTTGTCTAGGTTTTTAAGCATTTGCTGCAATTTGCGCTCGTATATTTTACCCGGCACTTTTGTTTTCAATTCCTGCACAGCGAGGTACTCCCTTAGAAAATCATCTGCTTCAAAAGCTTCTGTGGCCAAAAATTGCTCCATCAGTTTTAGCAGGTAATTCATCAGGTGGGAGAGTTTTTGTTCCTCAAACTTCTGTTTTGGAAAAAGCTTTTTAAACACCTTTTTCCTGTCGAGCGGCTCTGCTTTAAAATCAGGGTGAAGTTCAAAAAGCAAATCCATCAGTGCCCTGACTTTGGGGTGCTTGTTGTAATAGGGCGAATGCACAAAATCCCGCAGCCGGTTGAGTTCCGGCCGGGACAATGCTTTGAGGTGGACTATGAGTTTGCTTTGCTGCATGGTGGTTTGAACGCTGATGATGCTAATAAAGCGGATTTTCGCAGATATTTTTGTTTATATCATTTTTCATCTGCTCCACCTGCGTTCCATTAAAAATTTCATTTCAAGTAAAAAATGTTTTCTAAAAATTTATTAATTCATTGATTTACAGTAATTTAAACTATTTAATACTAATTTAACTCAATTTTATTACCCGAAAAGTACCAAAAAACGTGCTTTTTTCTAAGCAAATAAGCATTTACTTTCATAGCTGTGAAAAAGTCTTTAAGCGAATAGATAAAATTACTGTGCTATGAAAAAGAATTCAAAATTGATGTTAATTACGATCCTAAGCCTAATGCCATATTGGGTATATTCTCAATCAAGCACCTCAGATTGTGAGGGAGCGATAACTATTTGCTCAGATATATATTATGTTTCAAGCCCTAATATTGGGCAAGGTTTTGTCAATGATCTTACAATAAATTATTCAGGATGCTTAGACAATGGGGAGACAAATTCTATGTGGTTTAGAATAGATATTCAAAGTAGTGGCCAACTTTTATTTGATATTATACCAGATAGCCCAGCTGATTATGATTTTGCTGTTTTTCAATCTCCTAATGATGGTATTATTTGTAATGGGATTGCTTCTGGAGTCATACAAGATTTAAGATGTAATTTTTCGGCTGTTTCACAAGATACTACGGGTCTGCGTGCAGGGTATTCGAATTTTTCATCAAGTCCATCTGCCGCACCATTTTCAGCTCCAATTAATGCATTGGCAGGAGAAACATTTTTTTTAGTTATTGATAAATTTTCAAGCGGTACAGTTGGGTATACATTAGATTTTTCTTCGAGTACAGCAAGTATTTCAGATACCTCAAGACCAGAAATGGTTGCTGTTTCTCAAGGAGTGGGTTGCCAGATAAATGATAGTATTCTTGTTTCATTCAATGAACGTATCGATTGTGATTTGGTAGAAGTTTATAATTTCAGGATTGTTGGAGGAACAACAGTTTCAATTGAAGATGCTATTCCTCAAAATTGTCAATCTGATGATTTGATATCTCAAGTAATGCTGGTTTTTAACCCACCTTTGACTTCCAATAATACCTACCAGATTATACCAAGAAATATATTTGATTTATGTGGAAATCGGATAGATTCTAATGCCAGTACTTTAACAATTACTGTATCAGATTCTAGTTCATGTTCTATTCCAGACCCTAGTGGTGGTGAATGTTCTTGTGTTTGGCCTGGTGATATAAATTATGATGGTGTCGCTAATAATTTTGATGTTCTGGGCTTGGGTATTGCTTTTGGTTCAACCGGGCAAATTAGAGCAAGTGCATCATTAAATTGGGAAGCCCAAGAATCGGAAAATTGGATAGATACTTTTTATAATGATGTTAACTATAAACATGCAGACTGCGATGGGGACGGATTGATCGATTATTCCGATACCCTGGCGGTTTCCCTGAATTATGGATTGTCCCATAACAAATCCAGCAGCGGGGGTGCTGTTGCCGATCCTCCGCTTTACCTGGATTTGCCCGATACTATCAGGGCCGGGGAAACCGTCAACGCAGCGTTGATCTGTGGCTCACAGGCCATGCCGATCGCCTCGCTTTATGGCTTGGCATTTTCTGTAAACTACGATAATGCCCTGGTCGATAGCAGCAGCTCATTTTCATTTGACAATTCTTGGCTCGGTACACCCGGCAGCGATTTGCTCACTTTTAGCAAAAATTTGCACGCTAACGGCAAAACGGATATTGCCCTTGCCCGCATCGATCAAATGAACGTGCAACAGCAACAAGGACAAATCGGTACCGCACACATCGTGATCAAGGATGATGTTTCGGGCAAAGGAAATGGAGCCATTACCCTGAATATTAATATTGACAATATCCTGGCCATAACAGCAGATGAAACGATCGTTGAACTGAGCGGTGAAAGCAGTAGTGTCGTGGTGCTGCAAAAGGGCGTGGGCATTGAGGAAGCTTTTGACAGAAACAAAATCAAAATTTATCCGAATCCCGCACATGGGCAGATCAATATCCGCTCTGAAGAAATGATGGAGGAAGTGGCTTTACTGGATATTTACGGAAAAGTGATCAGTCGCAAAATCGTGAATGAAAATACCCATCGCATTGATACGGAAGGCCTGGCTGCCGGCACCTATTTAATTAGGGTCAGCAATAGTGAGGCTTCAGGGTATTTTAAGGTGTTGGTGTATTAATTGGCAAAAAGAAATTTTCCAAAAAGGGGAATAATAAAATATCACCCAGTTTTTGAAATTTGAAAATCAGTTGATTGTGAAAAACAGAGATTGATATTATAATTCAATTTCTTTTTCAAAGTTCTGAAATTGTATTTTTTAATAATTGAAAAAATTGTTTTAAATTAGATTCATCCAAAAAAATAAATACCATGAAAAGTTGTCGTCTTATTTTCAGTTTGCTGTGCCTGATTGTTTTTTCACAAGCAAAAGCACAGATCAATGCAGGTTTTACATTTAGCATAAACAACCCTAGCGGATGTGCTGCGGAAGTTACTTTTACAGACACTTCCAGCGGAAATATTACTTCATGGTTATGGGACTTTGGAGATGGGACAATAGGGACTATTCCAAACCCTACGCATGTATATAATATAAACGGGACCTATAATGTTACGCTTACCGTTAGCGATACCAATTCACAGGACATAGTTACGGCACAAATCAACATTACAAATGTTACGCCATTGGATATAACTGTCAGTACTACCAATAATACGATGTGTGATACGGTTTTTAATTGCAATGGATCTATTTCAGTTACTGTAAATAACGGGGCACCTCCATACCAATATCAATGGTCGAATGGTATGATTGGCTCACCGATACTTGGTATGTGTGCGGGAACGTATAGCGTTACAGTTTTTGATTCAAATGGTTGTGATGCTGCTGCTGTAGCCACAATTATTGACTCAAGTATAGCAGCAATCGATTCCACCCGCGATGCATCATGTGGATCCTGTGATGGATATGCCTCTGTAATACCTCAAGGAGGGACACCGCCCTATCAATATACCTGGTCAACAGGTGATACCACATCGGAAGTGATCAATCTATGCCCGGGCTTCTATGATGTTACCATAAGTGATGCAACGGGTTGCCAGGCTACCGACACCTTTTTATTGGCGGGCACTTGCGGTAGCATCAACGGACATGTATTTGAAGATTTAAATGGCAATGGTATAAAAGATGCCGGAGAAGCAGGACTGGCAGGCGTAAGGGTTAGCCTGGCTCCGGGGGGCTTGTTTACCTATAGCGATCAGAATGGCGACTATTCCATAGGCGTGGGCACTTTCGGCAATTTTAATGTGGAGATCAACGCCCCTACACGGTACTACTGTTCCGGCAGCGTTTTGCTACCGGATTCTATCTCTTTCCCAGTGGGCAATAACCATAGCGTGGACATTTCAGTAGCTAACCCTGACAGCAGCGGCCTGGATTTCGGCCTGATACGACCGCAATCGCCCTGTGGCACCATCAGCGGGCATGTGTTCGATGACCTGAACGGCAATGGAGTGCAGGATGCAGGCGAGCCGGGCTTGGCAGGTATGAACATCATCCTGAGCAACGGTCAGCAGACGCAGACAGATGCCAATGGCGACTACTCGGTTGAAGTGCCTTTTGACTCTACCATTGTGCTGGAATTTGTTCCTGGAAGCCCTTCGTATTTTTGCGGAAGCAGCAATCCCACTTATGTACAGACCTTTCCCGTTTCCCCGCCCACCTATACGGTCAGTGTGTCCACCTCCAGTCCGGTATCATCGGGTAACGACTTTGGCGTGGAGGTACAGCCGTTTTTCGATGTGGGGGTTTATACGATCCGCTCTTTCTCCGGCATCCATGCCGGGCAGCAGTTTCGTGCCTGGATGGATTATAAGTGGCATGGTGTGACAGGTAACTGTACGCTGCGGCTGGAATTTGATCCCCTGGTCAATTTTGTCAGTGCCGCTATTACGCCTGATGTTGTCACCAACACATATGTGGAATGGATATTCCCGCCTCAGGCCAATGGCATGGGTTGCATGAGCATGTATTTTGAGCTGGATTCATCGGCTACTGCCGGGACGGCTTTGGATTGGCGCGGGCTTTATACCTGCGGAACACCAGATGCTTGTCCCGGAAATGATGAACGGACCAATACCGTATATGTGCAGTCAGGCCCGCTAAGAAGAGCTGCTGACAATGGTTTCAACTTTATGGAAGTGTTCCACACCGGGGATGCTCAGCAAGAAACAATAAGCAGGGCAGACTCGGTATTCTCATATGTGATCAACTTTCAAAACATCACCGATGACACGGTGTATCATTTGACCATTGTCGACACTATTTCCCCGCATCTCGATATAGAAAGCGTTTCGCTGCCTTTCGCCAGTAGGCCCGACCTTATGGAGTTCCACATGCCGCAGCCGAATATCCTGGTCTGGGAGTTTGATGGCATTATGCTTCCTGACAGCACGACAAACTTATTGCAAAGCTATGGCTTTGTCCAATACAATATCATCATGAAGCCAGGCTTGCCGGACGGTACTGTTATTGAGAATAGTGCTGCGATTATTTTCAACCATTCCGCTTCGCTAAAAACAAACGAAACCCAGGTAACCCTTGAACAGGGTGTCGGCATTGAAGATTGGGCGCAGGGGGATATTATAAATCTCTACCCCAACCCCACCGAAAACCACACGATCATAGATGCTGGAAATACCGTTATTCAGCGTGTAGCGGTAACGGATATCAATGGCAAGGAACTGTATTACAAAGAAAACATCAACGAAAACCGCCACCGATTAAACCTTGATGTGCCAGCCGGGATTTATTTGGTACAGATTTATGCTGAGGAAGGGATGCTTACTAAGAAGATGGTGGTTAAATAAATATAACTATTTTTACGAACTGAACTTGTTAGCAAAAAATCAACTATGAAAATCGGCCACAAAGCCCTATTGACTTTTTTAATTATATTCTTACCACTTTTTTCTTTTGCCCAATGGGGAGATTGTGCCACTTCAAAATTTGTTGCTGGTGGAGTCAATGTTTTTCCCGCAAGCTTGGATACTGGAAATGTTAATGATCTTGCAAATTACAATGGGTGTATAGATGATGGTGAACTTTACTCTACATGGATTATATTTGAAATAGATAGCGATGGATATTTGCTTTTTGATATATTCCCCCGAGCTTTTGGGTCTGATTATGATTTTGCACTTTTTAAATTAAGGGATACATTATATTCTTATTGTTGTGAAGATATTGCTTCTGGATTGTTAAGCAATATAAGGTGTAATTATGCTGCAGTATTTCAATCTAGTAATGATACTACTGGGCTTCGTCATGGATATACAACGGTAAGTTCAGATCATACTCAACCATCATTTAATGCTCCATTACAGGTTTTCGCAGGTGAAAAATATGTTTTGTTCACTAACAGGTATTATTCTGCTTCAGATAGTTTTACAATAGATTTTACTCCAAGCACAGCAACTTTCCTTGACTCACTGAGCTATTTCAATCCAAACAATCCAGATACCATCGCTCCTGAAATCGCAAATGCTTTTACAAGCCTTACTTTGGACTCCAATTGCCAGAGAAGGGACACTATTATGGTTGAATTCAGTGAAGGCATTCCTTGTGGTTCATTGTCAAAAGAGGATTTCAATATCAGTGGTCCAGATTCAATTGTAGTTTCTGAGCTAATTTCAGGTCCTTGTTCCTGCAATTCCGCAAATACAGTTCAGTTGGTTTTGGATGAAAATTATCCTCCTTCCGACAGTGCCCAATATTTTATCTCCGCAAGCTTTTCAGACCCAGCGGGCAATCAAGCAGATTCAACGCAAGGGGTGTATTTCTATTCTAAAAATTATGATTACTGTAATATGACCGCTCCAACAGGCACAGACTGTTCCTGTGTATGGCCAGGAGACATCAACAATGATGGCATTGCCAATAATTTTGATGTACTGAGTCTGGGAATAGCTTATGGAACTAATGGACCTGTCCGGCAAAATGCAAGCATCAACTGGGAAGGACAGAAGTCGAGTAGTTGGGACAGCATTTTTTACAATGCTGTAAACTTTAAACATGCCGATTGCAATGGTGATGGATTGGTTGATTTCAATGACACGACAGCGATCAGTCAAAACTACAACCTAACACACAATAAGAACTCCCAAAATAGTGCACAGCAGAACTTTATCCCACTATATGTCAATCTTCCCGATACCATGTATGTTGACGACACGGTCTATGCAGCAATTATGTTGGGCAATCCTACAATATTTTTGGACAGCCTCTATGGTATAGCTTTTTCTCTTTTATATGATTCCTCCTTTTTAAGCAACCCACTTTATTTACAATTGGATACCAGCTGGATGGGCAATTTGGCGCAGAATCTGTTGGGTTTTTCAAAAAACCTGCCATCTATGACCCAGACTGATATAGCCATTACACGAACCGATTTGCAGAATAGTGTTGGTCAATTGTATGGGCAGATAGGAACCATAATGGTAGTATTGGATCCGGATTTGTACAACAAGACCACCCGAATGGAATTCATCATTCAGACTACAAATGTTCGGGCAATAGACAATAAGGAGAATATCATTGATGTAATTGGTACACCTGATACCGCAGTTGTGATTGATCCCTACTTGAGTGCTTTAGGTTTAGAATTGGCTAATTCAATAAAGCTCTATCCCAACCCAACCAAAAACCAAACCATCATAGATGCCGGAAATACCATTATACAGCGAGTAGCTGTAACGGATATCAATGGCAAGGAACTGTATTACAAAGAAAACATCAACGAAAACAGGCATCGCCTAAACCTGGATCTGCCAGCCGGGATTTATTTGGTGCAGATTTATGCTGAGGAAGGGATTGTAACCAAGAAGATGGTGGTGAGGTAAAATTGCAATGTAGAGTAAAAATTTACAATACTTGTCCTGGGTAAAGCTGTATTTCCAGTCTTATCTCAGTGTTTTCTGACATTCTGAGCACATAATAATTTTTGACCTTATTTAATAGAGGTTTAGCTTTTGATGCTGAATATTTAGCGTCCACTGTTTTCACGCTTAGGGCATTATTTTAGTATCTTTGCCAAAAGTTTCTAGAAAATGCTGCTTTCCAACGAAAAATTTGCAGGTGAAGGACTCACCTTTGACGATGTTTTACTAATCCCCGGATATTCAGAAATATTACCCCGAGAAGTAAACATTCAAACCAAGCTCACCAAAAAAATAACCTTGAATGTGCCGCTCGTATCCGCTGCTATGGATACGGTAACGGAGTATCAATTGGCCATAGCTATTGCGCAAGAAGGCGGACTGGGTTTTATTCATAAAAACATGAGTATAAATCAGCAAGCCGAACAAGTGCGGAAAGTGAAGAGATCTGAAAGTGGCTTGATCATCGACCCGATTGTATTGACCATAGATGGTACTATAGGTCAGGCGCTGCGCATCATGAAGGAAAATAAAATTGGTGGAATTCCAATTGTTACCAAAGAAAACCGACTGGCTGGCATCCTTACCAATAGGGATTTGCGATTTGAAAAAGACAATGACAAAAAGATTTCGGAAGTAATGACTTCTGAAAACCTGATTACTGCTCCGCAAGGCACCGATCTTAAAATGGCAGAAGCTATTTTGAAAAAACACCGCATAGAGAAGTTGCCCGTAGTAAATGAAGAAGGGAAATTGGTCGGGCTTATCACCTACAAGGACATTATTAAAGTGCAAAGCTTTCCCAATGCCTGTAAGGATGAATATGGCAGATTGATGGTAGGCGCAGCAGTGGGCGTAACGGCCGATATGTTCGAGCGCATAGAAGCACTTGTGAAAGTGGGCGTGGATGTCATTACCATTGACACCGCACACGGTCATTCAGCGGGTGTCTTGAATTCCGTAAAAGAAACCAAAAAAAGATTTCCAGATTTGGAAGTCATTGCAGGAAATGTTGGAACCAAAGAAGGAGCAAAAGCCCTAGCAGATGCCGGGGCAGATGGCGTAAAAGTAGGCGTAGGCCCCGGTTCTATTTGTACCACAAGGGTTGTTACAGGCGTTGGTGTACCTCAAATAACCGCAATTATAGAAGCAGCCGAAGCCCTTCGCCCATTAGGCATTCCCTTGATTGCCGATGGCGGCATTCGCTATACGGGGGATATTCCAAAGGCGATTGTAGCGGGAGCAGATAGCGTAATGGCAGGATCACTTTTTGCCGGAGTGGAAGAATCACCAGGCGAAACCATCATTTACGAAGGAAGAAAATTCAAGTCATACAGAGGAATGGGCTCTTTGGAGGCCATGCAAAAAGGTTCAAAAGATCGTTATTTCCAAGATGTAGAGGCAGATATTAAAAAATTGGTGCCAGAAGGCATTGTGGGCAGGGTACCGTTCAAAGGTTCATTGGCAGAAGTGATGTACCAGTATGTTGGCGGTTTGCGGGCAAGCATGGGTTATTGTGGTGCTCCTACAGTGGAAAAACTGAAGGATGCCCGATTTGTAAAAATGACAGCAGCGGGATCTAGCGAATCGCATCCACACGATGTTTCCATTACCAAAGAAGCTCCAAATTACAGCAGATAAATAATAATGAATTATGCCTGAAGTGGTTGACCAATTGTTTGAAGAAATTAAAAATCTGGCCAAGGAAGCTGAGGATAAAACAATTTCCAGCCCCGAAGAATTGGAAAAGTTCCGCATTGAATACTTGGGCAGTAAAGGCAAGTTGAAATCCATTTTTTCCAACATGAAGGTTGTGCCGGGAGAAAAGAAAAAAGAATTTGGACTGGCTTGCAATGCATTAAAACAAGGCATTGAAGCCAAATTTGAAAAGCTTCAAAAAGAATTGAAAAAAGACAAATCAGCGAATGCTACTGTTGATTTGAGCTTGCCCGGATACCCGCATAATTTTGGCAGTCTGCATCCGGTCACACTGGTCAGAAACCAGATCGTTGATATATTCAAGCGCATTGGATTTACCATTTCAGAAGGATCGGAAATTGAAGACGACTTCCACAATTTTACGGCATTGAATTTCCCAGAGGACCATCCCGCCCGTGATATGCAGGACACCTATTTTATCAATGAAAATCCGGATATTGTTTTGCGCACACATACCAGCTCGGTGCAGGTGCGTGTAATGGAAAACAGCGAACCGCCCATTCGCACTATTTCACCCGGTAGGGTTTACAGAAATGAAACCATCAGTGCGCGCTCGCATTGTTTTTTCCACCAGGTTGAGGGGCTGTATATTGATGAAAAAGTTTCCCTGGCAGATTTAAAACAAACCCTATTGTATTTTGCCCGTGAGTTTTTTGGCGCTGACACCAAAATAAGGCTGAGACCCTCTTATTTTCCCTTTACAGAACCCAGTGCAGAGATGGATGTGAGCTGTTTTATTTGTGGCGGTGATGGCTGTTCGGTTTGTAAGCACACAGGTTGGGTAGAAATTCTCGGCTGTGGAATGGTAGATCCCAATGTGTTGGAAAACTGTGGCATCGACAGCAAAAAATATACGGGCTATGCTTTCGGAATGGGTGTAGAGCGCATCACCATGCTCAAGTACCAGATCAAGGACATTCGCCTGCTGGCTGAAAATGACCTGCGCTTTTTACAGCAGTTTAGGCAGGCTTTTTAAAGTGCTCTTTTATTTCCCAGAATAATCATAAAAGCCCCTACCACTTTTTCTTCCGTGGTGGCCGGCATGTACTTTCTGCTCTTGAATTCTGCTGGGTCGGAATTTGTCATCGTAATGAAAGGATTCATACATGGAAGTGGTTACGGAGAAATTGGTATCCACCCCGATCAAGTCCATCAATTCAAATGGTCCCATTTTAAAACCACTTGCTTTTAGGAGTTTATCTATTCCCTGGTGGTCAGTTACCTGTTCTTCTAATATTTTAAGGCTTTCCACATAAAAATGCCGCGCAACCCTATTCACAATAAATCCTGGAGCATCCTTTGCATGGACGGGTTTTTTGCCCATTTTTTCTGCCAGTTGAAATACAGTTTCAGCTACTTCTGTGTCGGTACTTGCCCCGGAAATTACTTCCACCAGCTTCATGATGTGTGCCGGGTTGAAAAAGTGCATTCCCACAACCCGTTCGGGATTTGGGATTTGCGCTGCAATTTTAGTAATCGGAATGGAAGAGGTATTGCTGGCAAAGATGCAGTGCTCACCATTTAATTCGTGCATGGTTTTGAAAAAATCAACTTTAGGATCCAGTTTTTCCAAGATGGCCTCAATGACCAGTTCTGCATTGAGGTGGTTTAAATTGCTCGTAAAAACAAGGTTTTTGAAAATTCTCTCCTTGTCCCCGGCACTGAGTTTGCCTTTTTCAATACCCTTATCTGTGTTTTTGTTGATGCTCTGTTCAGCATTTTGCAGTGCTTTGTTTTTGATGTCGAATAAAACGACTTTGTAGCCCGCCTGTGCTGCCAATTGGGCAATACCACTTCCCATAGTACCTGCACCGGCCACTGCAATGGTTTTGATTGAATCTAATGACATGGATTTTCTATTCTGGATTTCTATTCTTTTTTCTTGCCTTTCCCTTTTTTGAATTTTCCTTCCTTGCGGATTTCATCTTCATCATCGCGCTCTTTGAATTTTTTATCAGAAACATTTTTGTTTAAAAATTCATTGAGTTTTTCGGGCGACATATTGCTCACAATTTCGCCAAATTCATTGATATCAACTTTAAACCCTTTTAGGTCTTCGTGAACCTGTGGATCTCCCTTCATTTTCTTTTTCTTAGGCATAGCTTGTTTTTTTAGTTGCTTATTAAAAACACAAATTCTTGCATCATGTTTAGTGATTTTAGTCTAAACTAAATGTAAGCAATACGTCAGAAATAAACTAATTATTGTTTTTGCTTTCTTTTAAAGCATAAGCCTATCATATAACTAAACTGCTTTCTTCCTGATAATCAGATAAAATCTTGTTATCAAAATAGATAATAGGAGCATCGCTCATAGGTGAACTGAGTTCGGAAATTATTTAGTGCACTTAATGCCAAAATTAAGTTTTTACTTTTTCAAGTATATATTGGTTTCAGGATCTTGTCGATTGTCCCAAAAGTTGAGGATTATTATATTTTTAGGATCAACTCTATAGATGATCAAAAAATTATCCATAAATGATTTAGCCCTAACTTTATTATTTGGGTAAATTGTTCTTTTCCCAATTTCTGGATAATAAGAAACCAGCTTTAGCACACTTCGCAAGTGTTTGCGCAACTTTTTAGTATATGTTGTTGATTGATTATGGCTATTCCAATAATAAATAATTTCTCTGAGCTGTAATCTTGCAACAGGTGCCCAAATTAATCTTTTAGCCATTCATCAATATCTTTGTTCATTTGTTCCTGAGTGATAAAATCACCTCTATTCACTTCCTCTTCAGCTTTTTGAATGGATTTGATCTGACTATTTCTAAGTTGAATCACTTCATTTTTGTCTGATTCTTTTAAGACCTTATAGATTTCCCTTAACAATTCTGTGTCATTGGAATTTCTGATTTCTTCGATTAATTTTTCCTTCAATTTAGCCATGCACTAAAAATACTTTAAAAAATTCAAATGCAAAAACACTTAAAAAATCACGTATAGTTGAAAGGTCAATCTTTGCCAGCAATTCCCTCAAAAGCTTCCAGGCCTTTTTCTAACCTGTTGACGGTTTCTTCTTTACCGATCAAAGCTGCCATTTCAAAAATAGGAGGCCCCTGCATAATGCCTGATACTGCTATGCGGATAATGGGAAGCACATCGCCAAACCCAAGCTCATTGTCGTGCATAAAAGTCTTCACGGTTTGTTCAATACTTTCTGCATTAAAGGGGTCGGTTTCTTTGAGTGCTTTGACCAGCTCAGGAAATTTCTCTTTTTTGCCCGGCTTGAATTTTTTGCGGATCATTTTTTCCTCATAAGCATCAGGAGCCTGGAAATAAAACTTGCCCTCTGACCAAAAATCGTTGATGAATACAACACGTTCTACCATTTGCATTACAAATTGCCGGAGAAAAGCATCGTCTTTTTTAACACCATTTTTTTCCAGCACGGGCCTTGCAAGTTCTACCAATGTTTCAGGTTTTTGCATTTTGAGATATTGTTGGTTGAACCATTTGCCTTTCTCAAAATCAAATTTAGCACCTGATTTACCAACCCTTTCCAGTGAGAATGTCTCAATCAGTTCTTCTTTGTTAAATACCTCTTGATTTGTTCCCGGATTCCAGCCCAAAAAGGCCAGCATATTGTTGAAGGCATCGGGGAAAAAACCGCGTTCCTTGAATCCATTGGATTGCTCTCCTGTTTCAGGGTCTTTCCAGTTGAGTGGAAAAACGGGAAAGCCGAGTCGGTCGCCATCTCTTTTACTTAGTTTTCCATGCCCATCAGGTTTTAAGATAAGCGGTAAATGGGCAAAAATGGGTTGTTCCCAGCCAAAAAACCTGTATAGCAAAACATGTAATGGAGCAGAAGGTAACCATTCTTCACCTCTTATAACATGTGTAATTTTCATTAAATGATCATCTACCACATTTGCCAGGTGATAGGTTGGCATACCGTCAGATTTGAACAATACCTTATCGTCCAGTTGGCCGGTATTGAACACTACCCAACCACGAATTTCATCTTCAAAACGCAATTCCTCATTTCTGGGCAGTTTGGCACGAATCACATAGGGTTCGCCATTGTCCAGTCTTTTCTTAACCTCATCGGCAGAAAGGGCGAGTGAGTTTTTCATGTATTGCCTTGAAACGGCATTGTACTGCGGTGAGGGCACATTTTGCTTGCGCATGCGTTCGCGCATTTCTTCCAGTTCCTCGGCAGTATCAAAGGCATAATAGGCATGCCCTGATTCAAGCAATTGCTCTGCATATTGCCGGTATTGGTCTTTGCGTTCCGATTGCCGGTATGGATTAAACTCACCGCCTTTTTCCGGAGATTCATCGGCTTCTATGCCACACCATTTGAGCGATTCGGCAATGTATTCTTCTGCCTTCTCCACATAACGGGTTTGGTCGGTATCTTCAATGCGCAGAATGAAGGTTCCTTTGTTTTTTTTGGCAAACAGGTAATTATACAAAGCGGTACGTACACCACCAATGTGCAATGGCCCGGTTGGGCTTGGCGCAAATCTTACTCTTACATTAGAAGACATTTCTTATTGGGTTTAATTGAGTGGCAAAAATAAGAAAGTATATACGCCTTTGCTATCATTCCCGGAAAAGTCTATTTTCAGGTTATGTTTATGTTGGTTGGCATGAATTATTTTATGTTGTTGTGCCTTTCACATCAAATTTTGATAATTCTAAACCCTTAATTTTACAGAAATTCATTAGCAGGTTTTGAAATGGTATAGCACCCCCGGTATTTTACAAAAAGCATTCCCCTCTGTTTTATGGCGGGTTCCGAGTGAGTCAAATGAACTGTTTTTGACTTTTGACGATGGCCCCACGCCTGAAGTCACAACCTGGGTTTTGGATTTACTAAAAAAACACAATGCAAAAGCCACCTTTTTTTGTTTGGGAAAAAATGTAGAAAGATATCCTCAAATATTTGACCGCATATTAGCCGAAGGGCACAGCATTGGCAATCACAGCTACGATCATCCAAGAGGTAAAGATTGTGACAATAAAATTTACTTTGAAAACATTGAAAAAGCTGCAGATTTGGTAAAAAGTAAATTGTTCCGACCACCTTATGGTAGTTTGAAAATCAGTCAGTACAGAAAATTAAAAAAACAGTATAAAATTGTAATGTGGGATTTATTGTCCTATGACTTTGATCTACAAGTTGATATAACCCAAAGTGCCAATCAATTAAGAAAGAAAGTAGAAAAAGGCTCCATCATTGTTTTTCACGATAGCAAAAAAGCATTCCCACAGCTCAAAAGAATGCTGCCCCAACTTTTAGAGGATTGGAGCAAAGCCTATACCTTTGCAGCACTCAAAGCAGGATAAGAATGAAAACTCAATTGACAGACACACATACACATATTTACGCAGAACAATTTGATGAAGATCGCGATACAGTTATTCAAAGCGCGATAGATCAGGGTATTGATAGATTGTTTATGCCTAATATTGATTCTGGTAGCATAGAAGCCATGTTGGCTGTAGCCAAAAAATTTCCCGACAACTGTTTTCCTATGATGGGTGTTCATCCCTGTTCGGTTACAGAAAACTGGAAAGAAGAATTGGAAATAGCCCGCAAATATTTATTTGACCAAAAAGACATTGACTTTTGTGCAGTAGGAGAAATTGGCCTGGATTATTATTGGGATACTTCTTTTAAAGCAATTCAGAAAGAAGCTTTTCGAGAACAAATTAAATGGGCAAAGCAATTAAAACTGCCCATAGTCATTCATGTACGCGATTCCTTTGACGATGCCATAGAAATAGTTGAAGCGATAAATGACGAAAATTTAAGCGGGGTATTTCATTGTTTTAGTGGCACTAAAGCCGAAGCCGAACGCATTATCGCATTGGAAGGCTTTTATATTGGACTGGGAGGAGTACTTACTTTTAAAAACAGCAAGCTCCGGGAAGAAATAAAAGACATCAGCCTGGAACATATCGTTTTAGAAACAGATTCTCCTTATCTTGCGCCAAGTCCGCACAGGGGGAAAAGAAATGAAAGTGCCTATGTTGCATTAGTGGCAGAAAAGCTTGCGGAAGTTAAGGAGCTTGATATTGCGACAATTGCAGAGTTTACAAATCGCAATTCCAAACATCTGTTTAACAAATAATGACACGATGGATGCAGATTATTTTTTGATTATTGCATTAAAATTTGAATTTTTGTAGCCTTTGTGATACCGGAGAGGTGACCGAGCGGTCGAAGGTGCACGCTTGGAAAGCGTGTGTGCCCCAAAAGGGTACCAAGGGTTCGAATCCCTTTCTCTCCGCAAAATTTTTATTATTTTCACCAAATTAATTGAATTCATTCTCAAACAAATCTTAATCACCAATGAAAAAGCTGTTTATCATCTTAGCTATCTTAGGCATCCAACTCGCCTTAGCTCAACAAATTTTTGCACAGGGCGAAAGCGATACTGCTGCGACAAGTGAAGAAGTTACTGATACCTCCGCAAATGCTGAGGAAGAAGTAATGGAAGAAGAGGAAGAAGAAGCTGCCGCTGCTCCTGTGGCAGAACCAGAAAAACCCGTTGAAGAACAAGTCAGAGGACATCAATTGATCAAGAAATACTTTATTCAGGGTGGTCCTGAATTTATGGGTATCGTTTTGGTCTGTTTGATCCTGGGACTTGCCTTCTGTATTGAGCGTATTATTTCACTGAACCTGGCAACTACCAATACCAAAAAACTACTGGCCAGTGTAGAAAATGAAGTGAAAGCAGGCAACATCGATGGTGCCAAAGAGATTTGCAAATCCAATAGAAGTCCAATTGCAAGTATATTCTACCAGGGATTGGATCGAGTAGATGAAGGAATCGACATTGTTGAAAAATCAATTGTTTCCTATGGTTCTGTTCAAATGGGCTTATTAGAAAGAGGATTGGTATGGATTGCATTGTTTATCGCCTTGGCGCCTATGTTAGGATTCATGGGTACGGTAATCGGTATGATCGAAGCCTTCGATTCTATTGAAGCAGCCGGAGATATTTCACCTTCACTGGTAGCCGGTGGTATTAAAGTAGCACTTTTAACAACAGTATTTGGTTTGATCGTAGCTATTATTCTTCAGATTTTTTACAACTACATCGTATCTAAAGTTGATGGTATCGTTAATGATATGGAAGATGCATCTATAAGCTTTGTAGATATTTTGGTAAAAAACAATGCCGTTAGCAAGAAATAGGCGGGCATTTTTCTCACAGAAAACAATTTAAAATGGTTGATGCAGGATTATATTTAGCTTATGCCCTAATCGGAATTGCAGCACTTGCTTCTTTTATATTTCCCTTGGTTTATGTAGCGCGAAATATAGGAGATGCCAAAAAGTCTCTCTTAGGCGTTGGTGTGCTGCTTCTCGTTTTGGGACTTACATATGCGTTCTCTTCCGGTGAATTTTATTTCAAGGGGATAGAAAAATTTGATATGACAGAAAGTGGTATCAAAAGAGTAAGTGCCGGTTTAAACTCCTTTTATGTACTTGTGGTGATTGCTATAGTTGCAGTAATTTATTCAGAAGTATCAAGTATTTTTAAATAAGCGCTGATTATGGCAAGAGGTAAAAGCAGGATGTCCAATGAGATCAATGCCAGTTCAATGGCTGACATTGCTTTCTTGTTGCTGATATTCTTTTTGGTAACAACTACTATTGATGTGGATAAAGGGATTCTTCATAAACTTCCCCCTTGGACTGAAGAAGAGCCGCCTGAAGCTGAAAGTAATGACAGGAACACACTCGTTGTATTGCTCAATTCATTGGATATGCTTTTGGTAGATGGAGATGAAATGCAGGTGAAGAACCTCAAAGAAACAACCAAGGAATTTATAGAGAATCCTGCCAGCAGACCTGATTTAGCAGAATCGCCTGACAAGGCAATAGTCTCTTTGCAGAATGACAGGGGAACTTCGTATGATATCTATATTCAGGTTCAAAACGAACTGAAAGCTGCCTACAGGGAATTGAGAGACGAGTACAGTATGAGAAATTTTGGGAAATTGTACAAGGATTTGGATTTAGAGAAGCAAAAAATGATTCGAAAGGACATTTACCCAATGAAAATTTCTGAAGCAGAACCTAAAGAAATAGGAGGTTAATTATGTCAAAGTTTAAAAAAGACGAAGGGAGAAAAACCCCTGGAATATCAACGGCCTCATTGCCCGATATTATCTTTATTCTCCTGTTTTTCTTTATGGTTGTGACTGTGATGAGAGAAGTAGAAATTAAAGTTAAAAATGCTTTGCCCAAGGCAACAGAGCTTACAAAGCTGGAACGAAAATCATTGGTAAGTTATATTTACGTGGGGTCGCCCATTGGTAAATATGCCGAACAATTGGGAACAGCTCCGCGTATTCAGCTCAACGATCAGTTTGCTACATTGGATGATATTCCCAATTATGTGGAAAACGAGCGTCAGTCGGTAGATGAGAAATTGCAGCCTGCGATGACTTTCGCCCTGCGCATAGATAAAGAAACCAAAATGGGCATAGTATCAGATATCAAACTTAAGCTGAGAAAAGCTGATGCCTTGAAAATCAATTATTCTTCGCTACCACGAGAAAAGGATCTTTAAGCGTGATTATATATTAATAAAAAGCCCGATTGAATATTCAATCGGGCTTTTTTAATGCTGCAATTGCTAATTTCTATTTAGCAGCCTCATATCTTTTACTGACTTCATCCCAGTTAACAATATTCCAAAAAGCTGAGATGTAATCAGGGCGTTTGTTTTGGTACTTCAGGTAATACGCATGTTCCCAAACATCCAGTCCCAAAATTGGGGTGCCTTTTTCATCTGCCAGATCCATCAGGGGATTGTCCTGATTGGGTGTAGATGTAACAGCCAGCGAGCCGTCTGATTTCACGATCAACCAAGCCCAGCCTGAACCAAAACGTGTAGCTGCGGCACTTGAAAACTTTTCTTTGAATTCATCAAATGATCCAAAGGTGCTTTCAATTGCACTTCCCAGGGCACCTCCTGGTTTTCCGCCACCATTGGGCGAAAGCACTGTCCAAAACAAACTGTGGTTGTAATGTCCTCCACCATTGTTTCTCACACCGGTAGAAAGTTTTGAAACTTCAGCAAGTAGTTTTTCTAAAGAAGTACCTTCATGGTCGCTCCCTTCTACTGCTGCATTGAGTTTAGTAGCATATCCGTTGTGGTGTTTTGTGTGGTGAATTTCCATTGTGCGCGCATCGAAATGCGGTTCTAATGCATCGTATGCATAAGGTAAATCCGGTAATTTAAAAGCCATAACTATTATATTTTTTTGGTTAAACAATTGCTTGAAATATACAAATATTTAATTGGTTCGCGGGTTAAATTTCTTTAAGATATGCCCGCTTTTTATAGGAAAAATTGATATTGGAATAAAAAGGGCTGATAATTTATCAAAACATTCACTGTTCTCTTCTCTCTTTAAAAAACTTTTGAAGCAGCTTTTGAGCAGGGTCAGCTATAATTCCTCCGCTTGTTTTGCAATTGGGCAGCAGTGAAGGTTCGTAATTGCTAAACCCCATTTTTGGATCAGAAGCCGCATATACAAGTTTGCCGAGCTGGCTCCAATGAATGGCAGCAGCGCACATCGGGCAGGGTTCCAAGGTAACATACAAGGTGCAATCTTTCAAATACTTTCCACCGATATAATCACAGGCAGCAGTAATGGCAATCATTTCTGCATGTGCAGTTGGGTCACTCAGCATTTGGGTTTGATTGTGCGCCTTGGCAATAATACTATCGCCATAAGTAATTATGCATCCTACAGGAATTTCTTCCTTTTCATAAGCAATTTGCGCCTGCTCCATTGCTTTTTCCATCCAAAAGACATCTTTATCAGTCATTTTATATACTTATCTGGTTTATTAATTGACAAACATCCCCTTTATTTTTCTTTGTAAAAACAATTGCCTGTATTTTTCCCTTAATTTTGAGAAAAATTTTGATATGCGCAGCCTATTCCTATTTTCAGTATTATACTTTATTACAACAATATTGTCTGCACAAAATACCTGGACACTCGATCGCTGTATAGTTCATGCGCTGGAAAATAATATTGAAATACAGCAAAGTGACCTGAATGTAGAAATGTCTGAAATCAATTTAAAAAGTGCCAAAGCAAATCTACTTCCCGGTATCAATGCTGATGCAGGCTACAATTTAAATTATGGCCGTTCACTGGATCCCACTACCTACGATTTTGAAACACAGCAGATCAAAAACTCGAACCTTTCAATGAGCAGTGGCCTGGATATTTTCACCGGAGGAAATAAGATCAACCGCATCAAGCAAAATCAATTGAATTTAAAAGCCAATAGGCTGCTTAATAAAAATGTACAGAACAATATTGCACTTCAGGTGACTTCGGCTTATCTGCAAATTTTACTGGCTCGTGAAAATTTAAAAACCCTGGAACATCAGCTTGATATTAGTTTAGAGCAATATCGCCAAACCACTAAGATGTATGAAAACGGGGCAGTTCCAGAGGGAAATTTATTGGAAGTAGAGGCACAAATGACCAATGATACTGTCAATATGATACAGGCACAGAATTCGTTGATCATCAGCCTGCTCTCCCTGCAACAATTGCTTCAGATCGATCTCAGTGAAGAATTTGACATTTACTCCCCCGATATTGAAGTCAGTGATCTAAATTATATTGTTTCAAATGATCCTGAGGAAGTTTACCAGATTGCACTGGGCAATCAGCCCATAATTGAAAGCAATACCTATGCAGAAATGAGTGCAGAAAGAGCAGTAAAAGCCGCTAAAGGATTATACTATCCCAGCATCAGGTTAATTGCCAATTTAAGAACCAATCATTCCAGCCTGGGAAAACAACAAAGTGGTACTGAAGTGATTAATAACCCACCGATTGGATATGTGGCCGGCAGCAATGAGACTGTGCGCTCTTTTCAGAATGCAGAAATTCCGATTTTAGAAGA
The DNA here is from genome assembly GCA_040877935.1 of Chitinophagales bacterium. Classification (NCBI taxonomy): domain Bacteria; kingdom Pseudomonadati; phylum Bacteroidota; class Chitinophagia; order Chitinophagales; species Chitinophagales bacterium. The sequence goes on along the minus strand of JBBDNB010000026.1, from coordinate 27,645 downwards.
CGCTCCATTTTATACACAGTACGATAATAATTTCAATCAAACTGTTGGCATTTCAATGTCGGTGCCAATATTGAACGGATTGCAAACACGCTACAATGTTAAAAATGCTCAACTGCAACTGGAACAGCAAAAACTGGAAAATGCAAGCACACGCAATCAACTGAAAAACGATGTCTATGTTGCGCACAACGATGCCCGTCTGGCATTTCAAACCTATAAGGCAAGGCAAAGAGCATTAGATGCCACACAGCGCTCTTTTGAATATGTAGAAAAAAGGTTTAATATTGGTGCGGCTAATTTATTGGAATACACTACTGCCAAAACCAATTATGCCAATGCTGCTGTCAATCTTACAAGCGCGAAATACGATTATATTTTAAAAACCAAAGTCCTTGATTTTTATCTCGGAAAACCGATCAGTTTAGATGAATAGAAAAAAAATAATTTACGGAGGAATATTGCTGGTAATAGTTTTACTTGTGGTAGCCTATGTTGGCAAGCAATATGGCTGGATTGGCCAGGCTGCTGCCGAACAGGTTACATTTGGAGAAGTGACTAAAACCACTATTGTAGAAACAGTGACCGCAAGCGGAAAAGTATATCCTGAAAAGGAAGTGAAAATCAGCCCGGATGTTTCAGGTGAGATCATTTTGCTGAATTATGAAGAAGGTGATTCGGTTCAAGAAGGCGATTTGCTTTTGCAGATCAATCCTGATATATACCAGGCGGCTGTCAACAGAACAGAAGCGGCATTGAACCAGAGCAAAGCCAATATGGCCAATAGCAAAGCTCGGCTGGCACAGGCCGAGGCAGCACTTGAAAACAGCAAGGCAGAATATGAAAGGAATAAAAAACTCTTTGAGGAAAAGGTGATTTCTGAATCTGAATTTCAAAAAGCAGAACTCTCCTGGAGAAATGCACAGGGCGAAATGACTGCTGCCGAGCAAAGCCTGGAAGCTGCCCGCTACAATATCAAAAGTGCTGAAGCTACTTTAAAAGAAGCCCGAGACAACCTTACCCGTACCAGTATTTTTGCACCTATGGATGGGATTATATCCATGCTTGCAGTTGAAAAGGGTGAACGTGTAGTAGGGACCACTCAAATGGCAGGAACGGAGATGTTGCGCATAGCGGATTTTTCAAATCTTGAAGTGCGCGTGGATGTCACAGAAAACGATATTTTACGGGTAACGAAAGGGGATACTGCACGCATTGACTTGGATGCATATATTGATAGGAAATTTAAAGGAGTAGTCAGCCACATTGCTAGTTCTGCCAAAACAGACCAGGCAATGAGCAATGAGCAGGTGACCAATTTCGAGGTAAAAGTAAAATTGCTGAAAAACTCCTATTCTGATTTGATGCAGCCGGGAAAGCCCTTTCCCTTTAAACCGGGCATGTCGGCAACAGTGAATATTGAAACCAATAAAATAGCAGATGCTATGGCTGTCCCTATTCAATCCGTCACCATTCAGGAGGAAGAAGACGGAAGAATCAGTGAGATTGTGTATGTAGTGGAAAACGGAAAAAGCAAGGTTGTAGAAGTTAAAACCGGCATTCAGGACAACCGCAATATTCATATAAAATCAGGACTGGAAACCGGCATGAAAATCATTACCGGCCCTTACCAAACCCTTACCCGAAAACTCAAAGGCGGAGAAGCAGTAGAGGAAATGGAGCAAAAAGGCAAAGAGTAAAATCTCTTTCTGGATTGTGGTTTAATATCATTTTAATTACTAAATGCACTCAAAACCCTGTCCAATGACCATTTTCCGCCACCTTTAATAATTAAGAAAATGCTGCCCAATAACATGGACCAGTCTGTTCTGCTGCCGTGCAGCATACTCCAAAAACCTTCATCTGCCAGCACCTGTGATTTTGTAGTGGCTATAGCTACCAGCATAATTACAAGAGTTGGTATACTTGATAGTCTTGTAAAGAGCCCAATCAAAAGCAGACTTCCACAAGCTATTTCAAATGTGCCAACAAAACTGCCGAGAAATTCAGGGTTTGGCAATCCGATTTTTTCGAACCTGCCTGCACCGCGAAGGGCTGGAAAAAGAAATTTCTGAATGCCTTCGGATAAAAAAACCGCTCCTACCATTAGCCTGATGATAGTAGTTGCTGCTTCGTTTTTGGTTTGTAATATTTTATGTAGAAAATTCATGTTTTATTTAAAAATTTGATTGTAAATAAGTATCGTGCCACTGATTACCATAAAAGCAATAAGTAGTCTTCTAAAAGTAATGCTTGAAATATTGGAAAGAAATTTTTTGCCGATGATATTTCCGGCAGTAGCTCCAAGCCCCAGGGAAATACCATAGATCCAATTGCTTTCACTCAGCAATCCAAAAAAAGAATAACTGCCGATTTGCGCTATTCCCATCAGGAAAGAATTGGCGGTTTTTGTAGCAATTAATTTTTCTTTATCTAAACCCAGGTTTAAATAAAAGGGATTGAGAATTGGCCCCAAAGCTCCTGTAATTGTTCCTAAAATGGAGACAATCAACCCCAGTGGAATAAAGTACCACAAGTGCATAGTGAAAGTCCTGGACTTTTTGCCAAAGCGATATTGGAATATGGTGCTGATCAGAAATATTCCAATGAAAATCTGAAGGAATTCCAGTTTAAAACTGCTGAATACAAAGGCACCGATATAGGCGCCAATAATGGCCGATGGTGCATAGTACATACAAACTCTCCAGTTGATGTCATTCCAAAAAATAAAGAGCCTTGCCGGTCGGCCAATAAATGTTCCCAGGTTGAGCACCGGGGCAGTGTTTTCTACACCTATTGCGCGATTGAGTATTGGGATCAGCACCAATGCCCCACCTCCACCTGAAATTGTAGATAACACAAAGGCAAGTATTCCTGCCAGAAATAATAGGACAATCAGCCAATAGTTTAATTCATTAAATAGGCTTACAATAGACTCAGGCATTTTAATTGTATTTAACCTCTTGGTGCGTAATAGATTATACAAACCCCGAATAGTGCTATCAATGCGCCTACAATATCGTACTTATCAGGATTAAAACCATCGAACTTCATTGACCATAAAAGCGACATAACAATAAACACGCCTCCATAAGTGGCATACACTCTGCCAAAATCTTGCGGTTGAAAACTTGCAACAACTCCGTACAATGCTAAAATAAAACCACCTAATAGACCGTACCATATTGGTTTATCTTCTCTGAGCCAAAGCCAGATAAGATAACCACCACCAATTTCACAAAAACCGGCAAGAATGAAAAGTGGAATGGATTTCAGTAAAATCATGCTTTTGAAATTTATGGATATAAACTTGCAAAATAGAGAATTCTAAAAGGGATTGGAAACTTGGATAAAAACCTACCCTTCAAGTGCCTTAAAAATCACCGAAGCATTATGCCCGCCAAAGCCAAAAGTATTGCTCAATGCTACTTTTACTTTGCGTTCCTGGGCTTTGTTAAAGGTGAGGTTCAGTTTAGTGTCAATTTCCGGATCATCCGTAAAGTGATTGATGGTGGGTGGAACCGTTTTGTTTTTGATGGAAAGCACACTTGCCAATGCTTCTACTGCTCCGGCAGCCCCCAGTAAATGTCCTGTCATGGATTTTGTAGAACTGATATTGAGTTTATAGGCATGTTCGCCAAAAACTGCCTTTATGGCCTTTGTCTCGCTCAAATCTCCTAAAGGAGTAGAAGTACCATGTACATTGATATAATCTACTTCACCGGCATTTATCTGCGCGTCATCAAGCGCATCGCGCATTACTCTTGCAGCACCTTCTCCTTCTGGATGTGGAGCTGTAATGTGATGTGCATCTGCTGTAAGTCCGGCACCTATGAGTTCAGCATAAATTTTTGCCCCTCTGCGCTTTGCAGATTCATATTCTTCCAAAACAATTGCTGCTGAGCCTTCTCCCAGCACAAAACCTTCGCGGTCTTTATCAAATGGGCGGGAGGCTGTTTTAGGATCGTCATTTCTGGTTGAGAGTGCTTTCATGGCATTAAAGCCACCAATTCCGGAATGCGTTACTGCTGCCTCTGAACCACCGGTAACCACTGCATCTACTTTTCCAAGCCGAATATAATTGTATGCATCAATAATGGCATTGGCCGATGATGCACAGGCGGATACGGTGGCGTAATTCATGCCTTTAAATCCATATTGAATGGAAATATGACCGGGCGCAATGTCCACGATCATTTTAGGAATAAAGAAAGGGTTGAAGCGCGGGGTAAAATCTTGCTGAACATAATTGATCAACTCGCTGTCGAAAGTAGTAATGCCTCCGATTCCCGAGCCCCAAATTACGCCAATCCTGTTTTTGTCAACAGAATCATCCTCTGCCAGTTCAGCATCTTTTACTGCTTCTGCTGCGGTAACCATTGCGAATTGCGTAAAGCGATCCATTTTTCTGGCTTCCTTGCGATCGAGATAGTCTAGCGGATCGAATCCTTTTACTTCGCAGGCAAAATGTGTTTTGAATTTTGAAGCATCAAACAGACTGATTGGGGCAGCCCCACTCTTTCCAGAGCACAGTGCTTTCCAGAAATCCGGTACAGTATTACCCACAGGAGTAATTGCACCCAAACCGGTGACAACAACTCTTTTTAAAGGCATATTGCTCAAAGAATTATTTTACATTTTCTTCCAAATAAGCTACAGCCTGTCCTACAGTTGTAATGGTCTCAGCCTGCTCATCAGGAATAGAAAGATTAAACTCCTTTTCAAATTCCATGATCAACTCAACGGTGTCAAGTGAATCAGCGCCTAAATCATTAGTGAAACTTGCTTCGGGAGTAACTTCGTTCTCATCAACGCCTAATTTATCAACGATGATCTTTTGAACTCTTGATGCTATATCTGACATGCTTATGTTTTTTTTAAATCGGTATAAAGTCGATGCAAAATAAGCCATTTATATTTTTCCAAACAAAAAAAATGAATGGAGCTGGGTTTGCACAAGATTTAATTTACTCGTAAATTCAGCACCTTAGCAAGCTACAGCCAAAAATATGCCTCAAAAAAAACACCAACTGTCCTTAGGTTTAGAGTTAGAAGTGCCGGATTTTACGCTTTTTGGGCTGGTTGGTAACCTTAAAGCGATAGCTTTAGCATGGAAAATCAATCAATTGCTCGATATTGACTTTAAGTTAAAAGGAAGTATTCAGCTCGATAATACCAAAAAAGCTTCGAGGTCAGAACACCCTTATTTTTATTTCTATAATGAAACGAGCATGGTGAGTTTCTGCATGTTTGTAAATAAGGACGGAAAACAATCTTTGCTCCCAGAGCTTAATACAATAGATTATCTTTTGAAAATTGAAGACCACAATGAACAAATTGATGCTGGGGAAATTCTTTCAAAGCTGAAAGAAATACAATCCATTAACTTTGCACTTGAAATTGACCCACATAAACTAAAAAACCAGGAAAACCTTTTAATTGAATGATCTCTAAAAACCATCTTCACAGAACAAAAATAATTGCTACCTGCGGTCCGGCTACTGACAGCTATGAAAAAATGCTGGAACTGGTAGAAGCAGGGGTAAATGTTTTTCGATTTAATTTTTCACATGGAGATCACAGCGGGCATTTGAAATTTTTCAATTACGTAAAAAAAATCAATGAGAACCTGAAATACAATATTGGGATTCTGGCTGATCTACAGGGTCCGAAGATCAGAATTGGAGAGGTGGAAAATGGGGGAGTACATTTAATAAGTGGTTCAAAAATCATACTCACATGTAGCCCGCAAAAATCAAATGCAGAGAAAGTTTATGTCAGCTATGATTTCCTGGCAAGAGATATTAGGGCAGGAGAAAGAATTTTGATTGACGATGGAAAGCTGGAATTGCTTGCCGGTGAAAAAATTGATAAAAACAGCATTGAAGCCAAGGTATTGTATGGAGGTGAACTCTTTTCTCGCAAAGGTGTAAATTTACCTGATAGCGACCTGAGTGTTGCATCCATAACCGATAAAGACAAAGCAGATTTAAAATTTGCAATAGAGCAAGAGGCCAATTGGATAGCCCTTTCTTTTGTGAGAAAAGCAAAAGATATTCGTGAGCTCAAATCAATGATACCAGATACAAATGAATTTAAAGTCATTGCTAAAATTGAAAAGCCAGAAGGTGTAGCCAATATTGATGATATAATTGTAGAGGCCGATGCAATTATGATAGCGCGTGGTGATTTGGGAATTGAGGTTCCGTTGGAGAAAATGCCCCTTTTTCAAAAGCAAATTATAAAAAAGTGTATTGACAAAGCAAAACCGGTAATTGTAGCTACACAGATATTGGATTCTATGATTGAAATGCCAACACCAACAAGAGCAGAAACCAATGATGTGGCCAATGATATTATGGACGGTGCAGACGCATTAATGTTGAGTGGGGAAACTTCTGTGGGCAAGCATCCTGTAAAAGCCATTCAAACCCTGAAAAAAATCACAGATTATATTGAAGCCAATGCAGAAATTTACAATAAAAACCTGGTGCCACAGCTCACTTCTAAAAGTTACCTTTCCGATGCAATATGCTATAATGCCAGTAGAATTGCTGCGGAAATTGGTGCCCAGGCTATTGTTGGTATGACGCGTTCCGGATACACTGCTTTTATGGTTTCCAGCTTCCGCCCCAATAGTAATATTTTTATCTTTACGGATAATCGTGCGCTGCTCAATATTTTAAGCCTGGTATGGGGTGTCAAAGGATTTTATTACGACAGGTTTGTAAGCACTGACGAGACAATATTTGATGTCGTAGAATTTCTTAAAAAAATCAAAATGTTGAAAACCGGAGATGTGCTGGTCAATACGGCATCAATGCCCATGCACAAACAAGGCAAAACCAATATGCTTAAAGTAACCAAAGTAGAATAAACATGACAGATATAAACACTCCTCTATTGAAAGAAATTTGTGAAGCAGCCGGTGCTCCGGGGCATGAACAAAGAATCAGGGAAATAGTCATCCGTGAAATTGAATCACTGGTAGATGAATTGCGCATAGACAATATGGGCAATGTCATTGTATTGAAAAAGGGCCGTGAAGACAAGCGGGTAATGGTAGCTGCCCACATGGATGAAATTGGCTTTATGGTCAAACATGTGGACGAAAACGGCTTCCTGCGTTTTTTCCCCTTGGGCGGATTTGACCCCAAAACACTCACAGCTCAGCGCGTAATCGTGCATGGCAAAAAAGACCTGATTGGTGTAATGGGCTCCAAACCCATTCACGTAATGACTCAGGAAGAGCGCAACAAACCACCAAAAATTGACGATTTCTATATAGATATGGGTATGCCCAAAGAAGAGGTGGATAAATATATTGAGAAAGGCAATGTGGTTACCCGCGAAAGGGAATTGATTGAAATGGGAGATTGTGTCAATTGCAAATCCATTGACAATCGTGTATCTGTGTTTATACTCATCGAAACCCTAAGGAAACTGGCAGAAACGCCTTATGATGTTTATGGTGTATTTACCGTTCAGGAAGAAGTGGGAATCCGTGGTGCAATGGTAGCCACACACGCAATAGATCCGCATTTTGGTTTTGGGCTGGACACTACCATTGCTTACGATCTGCCCGGTGCCAAACCCGAGGAAATGGTGACAAAGCTCGGTGACGGAACAGCCATTAAACTAATGGACACTTCCTCTATTGCAGATTACCGCATGGTGAAATTCATGAAAGAAACTGCTACTAAGCATAAGTTAAAATGGCAAACTGAACTGCTAACCGGTGGCGGCACCGACACAGCGGGTATTCAGCGCATGGCTACGAATGGTGCTATTGCAGGAGCTATTTCCATCCCAACGCGCCACATTCACCAAGTAATAGAAATGGCACACAAGGGCGATATTCACCAAAGCATAGAATTGCTACAACACTGCCTGGAAGATTTGGATCAGTTTGATTGGAGTTTTAAATAGTAATTAGATGCAGGAAAATAGAAGTTAGAATTTTAGAATGTAGAATGAAAATATGGTGTTTTAATTTTTGCATTCTAATTTCCCAATCCTTTTTTCTATATTTTATTTCCTAATTTAATGGCTGGAAATAAAAAACCCGGATTCATCACCAGCACTAAATGTCTGGGAGAGGAATTACCGGGACTGCTAATGCTAATATACAGTTTAAATCATCGAGGACTGAAATTAACTTAAATTAATCCGCTGGGTTTTGATTAACAATCAAGGTTTGTCATATTATAGTTTCAACTAAAAAACACAACATGAACTGGAAAGAAGAAAACAGCAAACTGAAAAGACTTTTTGAATTTGACGATTTCTCGGAAGCATTTGCTTTTATGACTCGTGTGGCCATATTAGCTGAGCAACATCAGCATCATCCTACATGGAGCAATACCTACAATAAAGTGGAAATCATATTGACCACACATGATGAAGGAAACAAAGTCACGGAAAAAGATCGGCAAATGGCTGCAGCCATTGATCAGTTGATGGTTTAATTGAGTGGTGGGTTATAAGTGAAGAATGCACTCATAACTCCTAATTTATAACTCCTAATTAAAATAAGTGTATTCAGAAAAAGCCCAGAAAGAATTGCTTCAACTTACGGAAAAGTGGAAATCGGAAGCTGAAACAGTCAACAATCCTGAAAAAGCGATAAATGAACTCAGCGCTATTTTACGCTACCACGACTGGCGTTATTATGTTTTGGCAGATCCCAAGATAAGTGATTTCGAGTATGATCAATTGTTCAAGAAACTTCAAAAATTAGAAGCAGAACATCCCGAATTATTGAGCAATGATTCACCTACACAAAGGGTAGCGCAAGGCTTGACCGATAGCTTTGAAACCGTTGCCCATTCCGTACCCATGCTTTCGCTGGACAATTCCTACAATGAAGAAGACCTGCTCGAATTCGATCGCAGGGTGCGCAGTTTGAGCGGAAAAGAAAACATCCAATATGTGGCAGAGCCAAAGTTTGACGGATCGGGCATTGCCCTACTTTATGAAAATGACAAACTGGTAAGGGCCGCAACCCGTGGCAATGGTGTGATGGGTGAGGAAATTACCAATAATGCGCGCGTAATAAAATCCGTGCCGCTGAGGGCAGAATTTTCTAAATACGGGATTTACAAAGCCGAATTGCGTGGGGAAGTAGTCATTGCCCATGATGTTTTTGAAAAAATCAATGAAAAGCGAGAAGCAGAAGGTTTGTCCACTTTTCAGAATTCAAGAAATACCGCTGCCGGAGGACTGCGCATGAAAGACCCCTCGGAAGTGGCCAAAAGGGGCATGGAAGCCTTTGTGTATCAAGTGGGCTATGCAGTAAATAAAGATGGGAACAATCTTTTGGGCAATCAACTCAGGGAACACGATGCAAACATTCAAATGCTCTATGATCTTGGTTTTAAAACACCCGGAATTGAAAAAACCCTGGGCAATATCAAAAGTGCCATAGATTTTTGCAAGGATTGGGAAGAAAAAAGAGACGCTTATACCTATGAAATAGATGGCATGGTGGTGAAAGTCAACGACCTGCAAATACAGGATGAAATAGGCAGTACGGCACATCACCCGCGCTGGGCCATTGCCTATAAATTCAAGGCCAAGCAAGCCAAAAGCCGATTGGTAAATGTAGAATTCCAGGTGGGCAGAACTGGAGCGATTACTCCCGTAGCCAAAATAGAGCCGGTGCGATTAGCAGGCGTTACCATTTCCTCCATTTCCCTGCACAATGAAGATTTTATAAAGGAAAAAGACATTCGCATGAGCGATCTGCTCCTGGTGGAAAGAGCTGGAGATGTGATTCCCTATGTGGTGGGCGTGGTAGAATCCGAAAGAAAAGAAGAAAGGGAATTGGTTCAATTTCCCGAGCAATGCCCTTCTTGCGGCAGCAAACCGGTTCGCCTGGAAGGAGAAGCTGCCTGGCGCTGTGTGAATGCAGAATGTCCGGCTCAGACCGAGGAAAAACTCATCCATTTCGTTTCAAAAGCAGCCATGGACATTGATGGGCTGGGCAAGGATATTGTCAAGCGATTTATTCGCGAGGGACTGATTTCAGCCATTCACGATATTTACAATTTGGATTACGATCATATTTTGGCACTGGAAGGCTGGAAGGAAAAATCAGTTGAAAACCTGAAAAATGGCATAGAAAATTCCAAGCAAAATCCCACCTGGCGATTGATCGTTGCGCTGGGAATCCGGCACGTAGGCTCTGCGACTGCAAAAACGCTGGCCAAGCAGGTCAAGTCGATATTGGAATTGCAAGAATTTGAAATTGAGACTTTATCCGAATTGCAGGATGTTGGACCCATAGTTGCCGAAAGCATTTACGATTTCTTCCACAATGAGGCCAACATCCAATTGATCAAACAATTGGCTGCTGCCGGGGTTTCTATTGAAAATACGGAACAAGACGAAGCCAAATCGGATGTGCTGGAGGGTAAAAGTTTTTTGTTTACCGGATCGCTGAGCAAATTTACGCGTGATGAAGCAAAAGAGCTGGTGGAAAAAAACGGAGGAAAAACCATCAGTTCGGTAAGTAAAAAACTCGATTACTTGGTAGTGGGCGAAAATGCGGGCTCCAAAAAAACCAAGGCCGAACAATTGGGCACGGTGGAAATTATTTCTGAGGCCGATTTCTTAAATTTGATAAATGCAGATGCTTAAGCGAAACTTTTTTTGTACCTTTTGCTGTATGCAATAACAAGTGGGTTTTTTCAAGCAAATGAAATTTAAAAACCTGCAATCATCAATTAAAAAATAAATAATCATGGCTGTTTTTCACGAAACGGATGTACTTACGGATGAATTAACCGACACCATTGAAAAACTCGTAGATCAAAAGCACCTTGTGGTGCACAATGACGAGGTCAATACTTTTGATTGGGTAATTCAATCCCTGGTGGAAATATGCAACCACAATCCCTTACAAGCAGAACAGTGCAGCCTATTGATCCACTATAAAGGAAAAGCCAGCGTAAAGGAAGGCGAACTGGAGGAACTCAAGCCCCTTAAAGATGGATTGACCGATAGAGGATTGAGTGCTACGATTGAATAGATGTTTTTTCTAAGAAATAATACCTGCGTAATTAAAGTTGCGCGGGTATTTTTTTACCCTATTGCCTTCAATCTAGGTAAGACTTCCCAAGTCTTTGAGACTTTGGAAGTCTTGGGAATCTAAAGCAATCCCGGTTGTACTCGATTCATAAAACAGCGACAATAATCAAGTAACTTGTAAAAGTTTTGACTATTGATTATTAATAGTCAAAAGGAAAAACCCACTATTTATCCACCTGAATATTCAATATTTCTACAGCAGTTTTAACAGGTACGGCAAAGCCGATGCCTTCCACACCTTCGCTGATAATTTTGCGCTGAACGATGCCAATCACTTCTCCTTTTTTGTTGAGCAAAGGCCCACCGCTATTACCAGGACTTACAGAGATATCTATCTGGTAGTAAACATTTTCCTCGACCAGCCTTTTTCCACTCAGGATACCTTTGGCAACACTCTGTCCCAAATCAACATTTGCGGGTGTACCGATAGTCACTACATCTTCGCCCAGTGCAAACTCCCGATCTACACCAAGTGGTAAGGCCTGAAAACCAGACCCCACTATTTTCAACAATACAATATCATGCTCCTGGTCATAGGCCAAGACCTCGGCATTCAATTGCAGACCTTCTGAAAATTGCACCTGTATTTTGTTTACGCCATCCACCACGTGATAAGCGCTCAGTACATAGCCATCTTTTCCAACGATTACCCCGCTGCCATGACCACCATCCGTAATAATCGTTACGCAAGATTTACTGGCATAGTTGATCATTTCACCAGAAGTGGCAAATTCAGGTAATTCCTTCTTTTCAATATTTACTTCTTCACCGCTTTTTACACTAACTGAATTAACTATTGGGCTGCTGTCTGCATTTTTTAGCAAGTCACGAAAGCTTCCTTCATTCAGGAAATCAATCAAAGCATCCTCAAAGGCCATTAAATTATTTGGCGTGCTGTAATATCGACCAGTTCTGTACCTGATTTTGCCCTCGGTCTGTTTTTTCAAAACCACATCACCACTTTTTTTATCCAATACTTGCCATTCTATTGTCATTTTGGTAATCCCGATTTTTTTTCCGGCACCATATGATTCTTTCTTGGTGTTTTCAAAATACACATCATATCCTGCCAGGTTTGCGCCCACTATAAATCTTGGTAAGGGTTTGCGCTTATCTGAATCATCGGAAAAAAGGGAAGTAAATTCAGAAAGCGGTGTAGTAAATCCGGCATTGGTTACAATTTCGTAAAAGGTCTCTTCAAAGCCTGATTCCCCTATTTTAATATTGCCCTCCCATTTGATAGTTTCCGTTTCATCTTTTGATTTTTTGTACTTGCCAACAGTTGTACCGTCCTTAAAATCCGCCAACAATTTGTCGAAAGCAACCAGGGCCGTTATGGAATCCAGGTCATCAAAAACGGGCAGTTTTCTCTTGAGTTCGGCATCATGTTTAAAATTAAATTTTGATGGTTTTTTCCTGAGCGTATCTGCCCAAGGTTCAAATCCGGGAGCTTGCACGGCAACAATCAACTTTCCGTTTTCAGCTTTTCTCCAATAGAACTTTACCCGGCATGGTGTGTAACACTCAGTTTCGCCATTTAACGTGACCTTTGCGGAATCGGGGATAGAAGTAAGGTCGTAGTGGAATTGTGCAGATGCAAATTCATAACTAAGAAATAGAAGTGCGCAGAAAAATAATTTATTCATTGAAATAATTTTTAAAAGTAATAGCCAATGCCTACGTTTAAGACAAATGAAGGTCTTACACCTCTTGCTTGTGAAGAAAGGGTAACATACTCATGATTACCATTTATGGGGTCAGAACTGTAATCAGTACTCCACTGAAATGGAATTTGGTATTCAAAGCTCTTATCCTGCCCAAAAATCCAAAGATCAAATCCAATATTTATATCCAAAAATAAATGATCGGTAACATGAGGCATAATCCCTGTGCTAAATCCCGGTATTAATAAATGATGTGTTTTATTATAATCAATGTCTCTGGCAGGAACTTCACCATATTCAACCCCTCCACTAAATTGTGCTATATCATCCTCTGGAAAATAAATAGGAGGTGCATACTCTCTTTTAAATACAAATTTTTCTTTAACCGGAGAATACGAAAGCCTTACATCGGCATATACATTAACATAGGTTTCAAAAAAAACCCTGGCAAAAATTGAGGCTTTTATCCCTTGCTTAAATGTATAATCAAATTCTTGCGGGACATAACGATTTTCCTCTTCAAAATATTCAGAATACCTAAAACCATCATAAAAACTACTGATTCCTGTAGTTGGCGCATTTGAGAAACCAAATTTACTTCGCTGATAAATTGGATAGCCAAATCCAATCCCTACTCCAAGATTTCTTATTGGTCTGAAAACTGCCTGTGCATTTATATTAAAGGCGAATACAGATGTGCGATCTTCAGAAATTGTTGCAGAGCCAATGGTGGCATTATTTATTCCAAATCCACCCTCTACATAAGTAAACTGTGCAAATGAAACCTTAGGCATCAATAAAAGAAAAGCGATTCCAAATAATATGGAGATGGACTTATTGAAAAGTAAGGATGATATGTTTTTCTTTTTTGTTAGCAAGCTTAAAATTTGTGAAGCAAAATTATAAAATAATCACATTACATTTTGCTTGAAATAGTTTTGGTTTTTTTCAAAATTGTCAATTTCTATTTCTTTTCAGTTATTGTTTGTCAAATGAATTAAGCGATTGCTTTTAAAAATAATAGCCCAGGCCAATATTTATAAAAATAGAAGTTTTTAAGTCTGTTAGCTGCGATTCGAGAATTACATAATCCTGATCAAACGGAACCCGCTGGTAATCCACGGTATAGGAAAAACCGGGGTCTGAGCCTATAAGCAAAAGATCAAATCCAAAATTGATATCGAAAAAAAGATGGTCTGTTAAGTGGGGCATAAAGCCCAGCGCAAATCCCGCAGCCGGCAAATTGATTTTTTCCTCATAGGAAACGATGTTGTAATTGCTTAAAAACTCAAACTCCTCTTTGAATGAAACATATGAAAAGCGAAAATCCACATGGAAATTGGCTTCGGTATCAGCAAAAAGACTGGCAATTGCAGTAAGTCCAAATGCCTGCTTGGCTGAATATTTAAAGCCTTTTGGCTTGCTTGCTCCATAATATTGATAATCATAAGTATTGTTCATGGTTCCTTGAACCAGCGGGAAAGATACCTCAGCTCCTACACCCAAAAAGCGCAATGGCCTGTGAATGGCTTTTACATTCATGAAAAGACCTAAATTAATCATCCTTTCATCAAAAGTCCCAAAATCTGATGAGGAACCAATTATATTGTTCTTAAAACCAGTGGCCGCCCCTATATACGTATATTGGGCAGATGAAATCTGGGGAGTCAATAAAAGAATAACGACACCAATTAATATTGAAAAGGGCTTATTGAAAAGCCTTAGATTTTTTGCTTTCATATTCGGGTTTGAGGAACAAAAGTAAAAATAATTAAATAAGGTTTTGGATTTGTTATTGCTGAATTGATTTTCATGGCTTCGGTTTTCTAATTTTATTCAGATATTGCACATCAAAACTTCAGCTAATGCGGTATTTTTCATTCCTTCTTGCTTTATTAATCCTGTTTTTTTCTTTTCAAAGCCTTCAAGCACAAGGCCCCTACAAGTATCGGCTTTCAACAGAAATCACTATTCCGGCAGTTGGGTTGGGGACAGCACTCACAGGTTTTTTTCTGGCCAAAAACAAAGAAACGCTTACAGAAGCCCAAATTCGCCAGCTCAACAAAAGCGATATTTGGGGAATTGATCGTCATGCTACCAGGAATTGGTCCACAGGTTCGGCATTGGCCAGTGATGTATTGATGATTGCCAGTTATGCTGCACCACTGACACTCTTGGCAGATAACAATATGCGCAGGGATGGTTGGAAACTGACTGCCATTTATGCTGAAACGGCTATGTTGAGTGCAGGGCTTACCTTTTTGACAAAAGAGCTGGTAAAACGCAATCGCCCATTTACTTATAATTCAGATGCCCCGCTCCACAAAAAGCAGAAAAAAGACGCCCGCAGTTCTTTCTTTTCCGGCCATACTTCTTCTACGGCAAGCAATGCATTTTTTATGGCCAAAGTCTATGCGGATTATTACCCCAATTCAAAATGGAAACCACTTGTCTGGAGTTCGGCAGCAGCCGTTCCCCTGGCTACGGGTGTATTGCGCTATACGGCAGGCAAGCATTTCCTTACCGATATCATTACCGGCTATTTGGTGGGTGCTGCCGTGGGTGTACTGGTACCGCATTTGCACAGAATAGATATTGGGAACAGGAAGCCATAGCAATCAGAGGTTCTGTTTGCCTGCTCGCTCTAAAATAAAAAAAGTGAAAGGCAGGGCATGTTTTTCATCGGCAGGATGATACTCCTGTGAGCTGATTTTCCATTCGTCCTTATTTAATTCGGGAAAAAACACTTCTCCATCAAAATGGCCATGCACACGGGTGAGATAAATCCTATCAACAAAAGGCATGGCCTGTTCGTAGATTTTAGCTCCGCCAATAATGAAAACCTCCTCCTGATCGAGGGTTTTGGCAAAATCAATAGCTGCTTTGATATCGTGAAAAATCTCAATACCTTCAGCTTTGAAATTTTCATTGCGGGTCAAAACAATATTGCTTCTTTTGGGCAATGGTTTACCCATGGAATCATAGGTTTTCCTGCCCATTATCACCGGGTGACCAAGCGTGTGTTTTTTGAAGAATTTCAGGTCATCGGGCAAATGCCACATCAGGTCATTGTCCTTGCCAATGGCATTGTTTTCCGATACTGCCGCTATACTTGATATTTTCATACGGAAACTTGGGCTTTGATATGCGGATGCGGGTCGTAATTTTCCAATTGGAAATCATCTATGGTAAAAGCAAAAATATCCTTCACTTCCGGATTGATTTTCATTTGTGGAAGAGGGCGCGGTTCTCTTGTCAGTTGCAATTGCGCCTGTTCCAAATGATTGCGGTACAAATGCACATCGCCAAAACTGTGGATGAACTCCCCTGGCTCCAAATCACAGACCTGTGCCACCATCGTGGTGAGCAGCGCATAGGAGGCAATATTAAAAGGTACACCCAGAAAAGTATCGGCACTTCTTTGGTACAGTTGACAAGATAATTTTCCATCTGCCACATAAAACTGAAACAAGCAATGACAAGGCGGCAAAGCCATATTGCCCACATCTGCTACATTCCAAGCACTCACAATATGCCTGCGCGAATCGGGATTGTTTTTCAAGCCATCAATCAACTGACTGATCTGATCAATTTGACCGCCATCTGGCGTGGGCCAAGAGCGCCATTGATGCCCATAAACGGGACCCAAGTCGCCATTTTCATCTGCCCATTCATCCCAAATACGCACCTTGTTTTCCTTGAGGTATTTGATATTGGTATCGCCCTGCAAAAACCACAGCAGCTCGTGGATAATACTCCTCAGGTGTAATTTTTTTGTGGTCAAAACTGGAAATCCCTCGGAAAGATCAAAACGCATTTGATAACCAAAACAACTGATGGTTCCCGTTCCGGTTCGGTCTTCCTTGACATTTCCATTGTCCAAAATATGCTGTAAAAGATCTAGATATTGCTGCATTTTACAAATATAGCTAAAAGCAATTAAGCTTTGGGATGTGGGATGGAAAATGTCAAATGGAAACAACATGTATTATTAAATATAGTATGTGCATTCCAATAAACAAGATAAGTTTAATTAGCGTTATCCTCACGTTCATAAATTAAGAACAAAAGAAATACCCGACCTTTACAATCAAATTCCTTAAATGAATCTTTTTCTGCGTGCGCATAAATTTGTCATTGCTCTTTTTGTAGCACTGTTTCTTTTCAGCCTCTACTTTAGCAAGGACATTCAAATCATTTATGATTTTGAAAGCCTTTTCCCACAGGGAGATCCGGACCTGGAATTTTACAACGATTTTAAGACCCAATTCGAACCAGATGACAATAATTACATTATTGGTATTGAGGAAAAAAACGGCTTTTTTAAACAGGAAAAACTAAAGGCTTTTCAGCAATTACAAGACAGCCTGATAGCGCACCCACTTATCCTTGAGGGCATATCGCCTACCAGCATTAAGTTGCCCGTAAAATCTCCTTTTGGCTATTTAACAGTTCCCAGCATACATATCGATGAACCGCAAAGATATGAGCAGGACAGCATTAAAATGATGCAGGATCCCTTGCTGAATGGACGCTTGGTGGCTCAGGAGGGCAAGAGTTTTCTCATGATCTTGAAAACCATTTACCCCATCAGTCAGGACAGTGCCGAAATACTGCATGATTTTGTGGTGGAAACACTGGAAAAAAGTCCATTTGAAAATTACCACACCATCGGCCGGGCAACGATCCAGACAGAATTTGTGCGTTTCCAATTGCGTGAAATGCTGCTTTATACCTCGCTTGCCTTGGTCATTGTGCTCATTGTGCTTTGGCTGGTTTTTCGCAAACCGGTTCCGGTCATTATCTCCGTTTTGATTGTAGGAGTGGCCTTGGTTATTTTCCTCGGCTCGCTGGGCTATTTCGGCATTCGCATGGATTTCATCAGCGCACTTTTTCCCATTCTAATGCTGATAGTGGGCATGAGCGATGTCATCCATATTTTATCAAAATACATAGATGAATTGAAGCTCGGCATGCAAAAAGAGCTGGCATTGAAAAAGACCATTAGTGAAATCGGGATGGCTACTTTTCTTACCTCTGTTACCACTTCCATTGGTTTTCTTTCGCTGCTCAGTTCTAAAATAGAACCCATCAGGCATTTTGGATTAACTGCCGCTTATGGCGTTTTTCTGGCTTATATTGTTTCTATCCTGCTCTTGCCGGCAGCTTTAATGCTCTTTGATTCCAAAGCCATTATTTCCAATAAAAATATTTTGGGGAAATTGGATCCGCTTTTGAATGCCATTCACAGGCAATGCAAAAACGGAGGCACAAAAATAATGGGTGCCGCGCTGGTTTTGATTCTGGTTTTTATTTATGGAACGAGCAATATCAACCCGCAGGGCAAGCTGAAAAACGATTTGCCACAGGATCAAAAAATCACTTTTGACTATGAATATTTCGAGGAAATATTTGGTGGCTTTCGCCCTTTTGAAATAGCCCTGATGCCAAAGGAAGGTTATTCTTTCAGGGATATTGAAGTCCTAAATGAAGTGGAAAAATTGGAAGAACACCTGAGAAAGGACACGACTTTTCATTCCATTTTTTCACCCAATGATATTTTCAGGGGCATTCAGCGGGCAAGAAAAAGCAATAAAATTGAAGCCTATGAAATTCCCGAAAATCAAAAAGCACTGGACATAAGCTTGCGCGAATTGGAAAAAGCACCTGAAAATTCCTTCAACCGCATTTTGACCAATGATTTCAAAAGAGGAAGATTGACCGCTAAAATGCCGGATATTGGCTCTGGAAATGCAGAAGATTTAATTGAGCAATTGCAAAAATGGAGGGATGCTAACATCAATACCAATATTCTGGATTTCAGGATTACGGGAAGTTCCCTGCTCTTTGACAACAATCACAAATACTTGGTAGAAAGCCTTTTCAAGGGATTGTTCCTCGCCTTTTTAGTGGTGAGTCTGCTCATGACCATACTTTTCAAAAGCTGGAAAATGGTTTTTATTTCGCTCGTTCCCAATATGCTTCCTTTATTGGCCACCGGGGCATTTTTGGGTTTTACGGGCATTGCTTTGGATGCCACCAGTTCCATTATTTTCACCATTTCCTTTGGCATTGCAGTGGATGATACCATTCACTTTTTGAGCCGCTATAAACTGGAGCGCCTAAAAGGTTCGAGTGTTGACAGCAGTATCCACCGCACACTTTTGATTTCGGGGAAAGCCATCATTCTCACCACCATTGTGCTTTTTGCCGGATTTTTGATTCTTTGCACCTCCAAACTTTCCGGTACTTTTAAAGTGGGCTTATTGACCAGCTTAACCCTGGCCAGTGCTGTTATTGCCGATCTTTATTTAATCCCCGTTTTGATTCGGTTTTTTTATAAGGAGAAAGCATGATGTGTGCTGAAATGAATTCAGCTCTTTGAATTTTTAAATGTAGGGGCGCACGGCCGTGTGCCCCTACATTTAAAAATATTAAAAATTAACCTGCGCCTGTAGTCTCAGCAATCTGCCTTTCTGGAAATTATCCGGGTTTTGGTAGTCTTCAAATCTTCTGGAGGAAATGGTGTACATTACTACCAATTCAAAATTCTTGATGGGCAGCCATTCCACGCCAATTTCAAGTTCATTTACTTTGTGCTTGCGCGCATCCCTTTCGTGTTTTTTGCCGCCTTCGTAATATTGCAGGCGCATAAATGGATAGAGCAATTGTTTCTTAATACCTATTTTGTAGTTGAGCGTAATATATCCTCCAGTTAAACTTTTCAACTCAATAGAATCTGTAGCGGGGTTAAATTCAGGGCCTCGTCCGATATTGTACTCTGCCTGAATTCCAAATGGTTTTGGGTAAAGTACAAATGTAGCAGCAACTCTCTGATCAGTATAGTTTCTGTCGTCTTTTACCTTCACACCTTCGCTCAATTGATCTTCGCGCAATTCATATTCACCGGTATAGGCTTGTATTCCAGGTTCAATTATTTGTTTGCGTACTTCAAATGGATAAGACAATCTGGCCACGATGTGTTTGTTTTTGTTGAGTTCGGGCCTATTGGCCGTTTGCCCATTGAAAACACCCAAGCCAAATACCCCGTAATCGCCACTTCCTTTCAGCCCAGCAGGATTCAATGTGGAATACAGTTCACGGATTTTTTTTGGTGCCCAGTAAAAGAATATCCCGATATCGCGCTCATTGGCCAGAGCACTGTTCAAGCCATCATTTCTATCCAAGGGCAATCGGTTTTGACTCGATTGCATATTTTCAAATCCAAAGGGAACCTTGCTCTGTCCAATCCTAAACCTGAATTGATTGTGTTTGTCAATTCCAATATCAAAATAAGCATCGCGGAGTTGCACAAAATTCAAAACATTGGGATTGTCTGTGCTGGCAAAATCAGGTTGTATGTAAAAATAAACGCGCGTTGAAATCTGACCGAAAAAGATCACCCGAATCCTGCGCATAAAAAAACCGCCATCTTCGCCCCAGGATTTATCACATTGGTCACATTTTAATTGGTCATTGGTTTCCAACAGCCTATTGTAGCGCGCCTGCGCATAGCCCCGGATGTTTATTCTCTGAAACCATTCCTTTTTAAAAAAAGGCTTTTTTTCTTTTTCCGATTTTACTTTGCCTTCGGCTGCTTCCTGATTTGGCTGTCCTGTTAGATTAGAATTGAAAACGAGAAACAGGCAGAAAACACAGGGAATAATTTTATACAGGTTCATCTATTCCGTAAATGGTTTGCGCAAAAGTATTATGAAATAGTTAGGCATAGGTTAAGTTAAATACACCATACTGTTAAGAAATTGTTAAGAAGGTTTATTCAACATGGTATTTTCGTTAGGTTAATATTATCTGTTTTTCTATCACTTGATAATGAACATGTTATGCGAAGGCCTTAAAATTGGGAATTCCAAAAAAATACTTGTCGTTCAATCATCAAGGATCCACATCAAAATAGATATTCAGCGATGCGAAGTTTTTCTGTTTTTGCAGGTGATTGGAAGCAGCAATCAAAACCCTTTTGTTGGCGGCCATTGTCGCGGGGTCTTTTGGTGCTTTCAGCAAAAAATCAGCGAGGTATTGGTTTTTGATCCGTCCCACCATCGGTGGAGCGGGGCCTAACAAATGGCCTTTTAAGCGTGGGCGCAATATTTGATCTAAGGCATTGGCTGCCTGCCACAATACAGGGCTTTTCTTGTGTTTCAAACCGATTTTAATCAGGCGGTAATAAGGCGGATAGTAAAAAACTTTGCGCTGCTGCAATTCGGTTTTGTAAAAAGCCTTTGTTCCCCGGCTTATCAATGTTTGGATTACAAAATGATCAGGCATAGTGGTTTGAATAATCACCCGGCCATCTTTGTTTCTCCTACCTGCACGCCCGCTGACCTGTTCCATTAGTTGGAAAGCTCTCTCGGCAGAACGAAAATCCGGCAATTTCAGCAAATGATCTGCCTGCAAAACTGCAACTAAGGCCACTGCATCAAAATCCAGGCCTTTGGTAACCATCTGTGTCCCGACCAGGATATCTGTTTCTCCCTGTTCAAATTTTCGGATGATCTCTGCATGCGCATTTTTGCGCCTTGTATTGTCCAGATCGAGGCGCTCAACACGGGCTGTTGGAAAGCGTTTGCGCATTTCGTCTTCTACTTGTTCTGTCCCGAAATTCACGACCTGCATATCATTGGCGTCATAGCGTTTGCAAATTTGTTCCACTGTAGCTTTAAATCCGCAATAGTGGCAGCGCAAATCGGCATTCAGGCGATGATAGGTCAGTGAGACATCGCAATTGGGGCACATCGGCACTTCATTCGATTCCTTAAAGCGCACATAGGGAGCGTAGCCTCTTTTATTTTGAAATAAAATGACCTGTTCTTTGCGTTCTAGTCTTTGCTCAATTTGCTCCAGCAGATAGTTGGAAAAATAGGAGGTCATTTCTTTGCGCTTGTACAAGCGTTTTAAATCCAGGACTTTAATTTCGGGGAGTTGCCCTTCACCAAAACGCACTTTTAATTCTATATAAGCGAATTTCCCGTTCAGGGCATTTTCATAAGATTCAAGAGAAGGTGTTGCTGTACCGAGCAATACCTTGGCCTGATGTATCCCTGCAAGATAAATGGCAGCATCCCTGGCCTGATAGCGCGGAGCAGGGTCAAACTGTTTGTAGGAACTGTCGTGTTCTTCATCAACAATAACGAGTCCGAGTTCGGTGAAAGGCAGAAAAAGACCGGAGCGTGCAGCCAATATTACCTTGTATTCGCTGTTCTGTACTTTTTGCCAAATTTCTACCCTTTCTGCATCATTGAACCCCGAGTGATAAACACCGACCTTATTGCCAAAAACACTTTGCAGCTTTTTGATAATTTGGGTTGTCAGGGCAATTTCCGGCAATAGATACAAAACCTGTTTGTCGGCTTTCAGCATTTCTGCAATCAGCTCTATGTAAATATGGGTTTTGCCGCTACCGGTAATGCCGTGCAACAAACAAACTTGATGGTTTTTCCAGGCTGTGTTTATTTGTTCAAAAGCCAGTTGTTGCGCCTCAGAGAAGGGATGTGATTCGGGCTCAAAACTCGTACCCTCAAAAAGTGCCAGGCGATCAATTTTTTTTTCAAAAATCTCAATTACCCCTTTTTTCTCAAGGCTTCTTAAAGACGATAATGTTGCATCAGCTTCTTTTAACAAGTCCTGCTGCGCAAAATCTTTTTCTGATTTATGAAGTATAAGATTGAGTAATTCCGCCTGTTTGTGTGCCCTTTTTTCCAGGTGATTTAAGAGTTCACTGAGACTTTCCTCATCATAGGTTTCGTCTAATTTTATACGCTTTTCAATTTTGGGTTTGTATTTTTCCTGAACACTTTCCCCGGTTTTAATCAAATCGCGTTTTAGGAGATTTTGCAAGGGCTGCCACAGGTTTTTTATGCCGGTTTTGCTTTCCAGTTCACTGAGAGCAAGCACTTTTTTTTCCAAAAGCATTTCGCAGATTTGAAACTCCGTATTGCTGAGCTTGAATTTATCTACTTCGAATTTATCGGTGAGCGAAAACACACTTTCGCTGCTAAGCTTAAATGCAGAGGGCAATGCAGCGCGCATTACATCACCAATGGGGCACATATAGTATTTGTGCATCCAATGCCAGAAATAGAGCAGTTTTTCCGGAATGATTGCCTGCTCATCTAAAATTGCCAATAGCGGCTTGACCTTAAAATCGCCTTTTTTCTCTGCCTGCAATTCAGCTACTATGCCTGTGTAGATGCGTTTTTTTCCGAACTGCACCAATACCCGGTGGCCAAGTGTTACTTTACCCAATAAATGCTGCGGGATACCGTATGTAAAAGTCCCATCAAGGGCAAAAGGTAAAATCACTTCTACATAGTTCATTGGGGAATAATGATTTTTTGTAAAGATATAGATTAGAAATGGACGAAATGAACTGCTTGCTTGTCGAAGTTTTGTTTGCTAGTAGCTTAAAACAAATACTAATGATTTAAAGCTTCTTGTCTAAAACAATCTAGACGGTATAGAACCATCTGATAAATGGTGAAAAATCCAACTAACCAACCAAAACCCTAATCCTCTATCGGCTTGCGCTTGAAGGGCTTGTTTGGATCAAAGAGTTTGCGGAATGTAGCATGGGTTTTTACAATTTCTGCACCGAGGTGTTCTGCTATGCGCATCATTTTTGGATTGAAATCTCCAATCCAGATCAGCTCCAGATCATCCCAGCGTTTTTTGGGCACTACCACTTCATTAGCCGCAATAATGATTCCGCCTTCCACGCCTTTTCTCTGATGCTCAGGAACTACGCCAAACAAAAAGCCATACATTTTTCTATTGGTTTTGCGCCATCTGTGCCAAACAAATTTCAATTTGCCCAGCCAGTTCATTTTACCATTCACATGCTTAAAATATTGGTTCAATTCCGGCATCATAAAAAACATGGCAATGGGATCGTCTTTGTAATAGCCCAACCAAAGCAGGTAGTCCACCAAAACGGGTTTTAGGGTATTGATCAGGTTTTTGGCCTGTTTTTTAGTCATGGGTTTCACGCCTTCTCGTCCACCGAAAGCATTGTTGTAAACGTGCCTAAAATCTTCGGTGTATTTTTCCAGATCATTGAGATCGGCATGTTTAAAGCTGTAATTGGGGTCTTCCAGCACTTTTTTAGCACGTTCGTAATATATTTTCGGGCGCGGAGCATTCACCTTCATACCGTAGGAATACTGTTTGAAATAGATTTGAAATCCATAAGCCTCGAAAAGAGATTTGTAGTATTCCGCATGGTAGTTCATGCCATAACAGGGCTCTGTAAAGCCTTCTATCAGCAAGCCCCACCATTGGTGTCGCTCGCCAAAATTTACAGGGCCGTCCATTGCTTCCATACCGTGTTCTTCGAGCCATTCCTTACATTTGTCAAAAAGCATAAATGCCGCTTCCCTGTCATTAATGCATTCGAAAAAGCCCATTCCCCCTGTAGGTTGGTCAAATTTATTGGCATTGCTTTCATTGATAAATGCCGCTACACGACCGATGTTTTCTCCCTGGTCATTTTTTAATAACCAACGGCTGAGCGATCCGTGTTTAAAAAACTTATTTTTCTTAGGGTTAAATATTTGATTGATATCATTGTCCAATGGGCGAATCCAGTTGGGATCATCTTTGTATATTTTTTCAGAAACATCCAGGAATTCTTTCGATTGCTGGTCATTTGTCACTTCTACGAGCTTCATAGCTATATTTTAATGCGCAAATAAAGGCTGAAAATAAAAGGATTTATGCAGAAATAGCTAAATAAAGGTGGGATATCTATTATTCTGTTGTTTGATCAAAACAAATGTATTTTATGCAAACTTGTGCTGTGCGAAAGTTTGAGAGGGTTAATTTGCCCGAGAATCAACATGTTTATCTTCTTTAAAACCCCCACCTCATTTATCATCTGCTTTCCGCAGCTTTTCATTTTCCTTTAAAAATGCGGCCACACGTTTATTGATCTCATCGGGGCTTTCCTCGTATTTGGGTGTCAGGCTTTTCTTTTCCGGAAATTCTTCCATATGCAGCGTTTGTGTGGGGAATGCAAAGCGAATCCTCAATGTTTCTGCCAGTTTTATAATAGAGATCAGCAATTCATGCCGGGCTTTTATTTCTTCCGACCAGGTAAGCACATCAAAAAATGTATAAAATAAAATATCAAGCGAATGTGAGCCCATACCGTTGAGCTGTACTTCATAAAAACCTTTCCATGTTTTGGGGTGCTGTGCTATAATTTCGCGCAGTCCTTTTACATAGGCTTCTATCATATCGGGTGGTGTGTCATAAGTGATGGCAATTGTTGTGCTAAATCTTCTGTAGCGCCTCAAACCAAAATTATCTACCGTCATATCTGAAATACGGCCATTGGGAACCGATACCAGTGAATTGGCAAAAGTGCGCACACGGGTAGAGCGAAAGCCCACTTCTTCTACTGTGCCATCTACCCCAGTAAAATTAATCCAGTCGCCTACCTGGAATGGCTTGTCAATAAAGATCATCAGGGAGCCAAAAAAGTTTTTAATCGTATCCTGTGCAGCGAGGGCAAATGCCAGACCACCAATGGAAATACCGGCAAGCAGTGCTGTAATATTAAAATTCAGGTTTTGCAAAACGATAAGTACACCGACAATAATTACCAGCACTTTCAGTGATTTGCGCACAAGCGGCACCAGTTGATCGTCCAGCGTGTTTTCAGTGCGTTTGGTTATTTCAGTAAGATATATATCTATTAAATCAACCACTTTATAAGCTGCAACTATAGCAAAAACAGGTGGTAATACCCTTAGCACCATCATAATATACTTGTTGATTTCTACCGGAATCTGAAGTGCTGGTTCTAAAAAATGTGCCAGCGAAAAAACCCAAAACAAGCTCAGCGGCTTGGATATTTCATGAATGGCTTGAATGGCATCTTCCCGAATTTTGGTATATCTATTAAGAATTCTTTTAATCAGTAAATCCAGTAGAAGTGTGAGAAATTTGTGAAAAACAAAACTGAACAAAATCAGCCCAAACATTCCAATATATTGCCAAAGCTGAAGCCCTATGAATTCTTTCTGACTGTACTGAGGAAATAAATTCATTAAAAAATCAGCACCGAGCGGGTAAATATTAGAGTGCGTTTTTTCTATACTGGCAGCCGTTCTTCGCGAATAATACCAATTGTCGCCTTGTTTTTCTACATAAATTTGAGGGAAGGCTGGAAATAAAATATAGCGGTGCAATCCTAATTCATTATCTGTATAATCAGGGTCGCGTGGTAATAATTTCATATCCACATAAAGCCCTTCACCATCTAAAATCTGTTTTAATTTTTTAGCAAGTTCTGCCGCATATTTTTTGTTTTCAATATTAAAAACACCTCCAGCTACTTCAGGCTTGAAATTATCCTGCTGCAGAAAATACAGATGGGAATAAACCGTATGATAGGGCGACTTTAAACTGAATTCATAATCTTCTTTCAGCTCATCAGCCAGGAGCGGCTGGCTTCCATTGGAAAGCGTGTCTTGCTCCTGTGGCAATGCAAGGCATTGAAAAGCGAGAAAAAATACGAGTAAAAAATTGATAAACCGCATATCTATTTTTTTTTCGAAGATAGCGGTTTCTTTAAAAAGGTTTGAAAGGGGGTGTTTTTTTGGGGGTGCTATCGCTCGCGAGACACGAGCAGAAACCTGGTCAGCCTCCTGTGGGAGTGGATTTGTTATAAATTAAATCTTTGCTGCCGCTCGCATATCGCAAGTGGAAATCTATTTAAATCAAAACCTTACTCCACACCCAAAATCGTTTTTCTGGCGTATTTCAGTTTTTCGTCAATCTGTCCGGTGAGGATGTGGTAAAACATAATAAAGTCCGAAGCTAGGCTGTAGAATGGATATTGAAATGTGGCGGGTTTGTTTTTTTCAAAGAAAAAATGGCCGGCCCAGGCAAAGCCGTAGCCCAAAACGGGAATGGTGGCAAACAACCACCATTTTTGCAATACAATGGTTAAAACCAGCACAGCAAGCAGAAGAAATGTGCCGGTAAAATGCAGCCTGCGGCATGTTTTGTCCTGGTGTTCTGTAAGGTAATAGGGATAAAATTCCTTTAGGCTTTTGTATTTTTTTTCAGTTGACATATTGCTTGGTTTTGAACTATTAAAGTTAATGGAAAACAGTTTTATTTAAAAATAAGCTTCAGCAGCTCAGGAAAAGCTTTTACATCCTTGTACAAATGATCCTGGTAATAGCTAGCATTCAGTTTTACAAATTCAGGGACATCATCGCGCAGGTGATGTTCAATGGCAATATTTCCATACTGTTGCTCTGCCTTATCGCTATGGTGCTTTTGTTTTCTTAGCGGTTTCAGATAATGCCGTTCAATGGTTTTTACCACATTTCCGGGTTCGGCTTTTATTTTCCTGTCTGACATGTACAAGTTGTACTCTAACTCTAAAACCCGCTCTTTTAAGTGGTCAAAATAATACTGCATTTCTGTTTTTTCCATGCCGCTGCCTTCAAAATAGAACACAAAAGTATAGCTCCGCTCGTTTTGAAAGCTCTGGAAATTGGAATAATCTGCTTCAGGGTTTTCCAGAAAAGCTTTTATATTGCTGAACAAAAGCTCTTTGCGCGGACTTTCAGCCCAGGCAATATGGGCCTCTGTTTCCTTATTACTGCGCTCAATCATTTCATGGACAAAGGGTTTTCCGGATTCCTTTGAACTTTTGAGCAGTGATTTAATTTTATCGAAAATATCTCTCATCTTAACCCGACTTGGCTATTTTTTCTGTAATTGTTTGAATGAATTATAGCAAAATTGCACATTGTAATAAGCAATTTTAAATTTACGCAAAACCAATTGATTAAATGCTTTTAACCTGAGTTCGATAATTATTTAAGAGCTCAGAAATTCACTAAAACGCAATAGG
>JBBDNB010000025.1 GCA_040877935.1 Chitinophagales bacterium | reverse complement strand
TTTAATAGAAATAAATGAGAAGTTTGCCTTTTGTTCTGTGGATACTGCTAAAGTAGCTATCTTAATGGACATTTTCCGCTATGAATATACCATCCAAATTAATAGAATCGGCTGTAAATGAATTTGCGCGGCTTCCCGGTATAGGGAAAAAAACAGCACTCCGCCTGGTATTGCACTTGCTGAAGAAAAAGCCCGAAGAAGTGGAGCATTTTTCAGAAACCATAAGCAGAATGCGCAATGAAATTCAATTTTGCCAGCGCTGCCATAATGTTTCCGATCACAGCTTGTGCAATATTTGTGAAAGTCCGGCAAGAGATGAACAAGTGATCTGCGTTGTAGAGAATATCCGCGATCTGATGGCTATAGAATCTACCAATTCCTTCCGGGGCAGCTATCATGTGCTGGGCGGTGTTATATCTCCAATGGATGGCATAGGGCCGGAGGATTTGGAAATTGCTTCGCTGGAAAAGCGCGTTGCAGAATTTGAGGTCAAAGAATTGATCATGGCCATGAGTCCGACTATGGAAGGCGACACAACAATTTTTTATCTTACACGCATGTTTAGAGAAAAGCCGGTACAGATCACCGCTATTTCCAGGGGTATTTCTTTTGGAGGCGAACTGGAATATACCGATGAACTAACACTGGCGCGTTCTATACACAATCGATTGCCCTTTGATAAATACCTTTCGCAAAAATAATGCATGCAGCTATCTGTCGTCATAGTTAATTATAATGTAAAATACTTTATCGAGCAGGCACTGTACAGTGTTGAACGCGCTATTGAAGGTATGGATGCTGAAGTCATTGTGGTCGATAATGCCTCGGGCGATGGCTCTACCGATTTGATCAAAGCGCGTTTTCCGGGTGTGCGCTTAATTTGCAATGATAAAAATACAGGTTTTGCAGTGGCCAATAACCAGGCCATTGCATTGGCAAAAGGAAAATATGTACTCTTGCTAAATCCCGATACGGTGCTGCCAGAAAATGCGCTGAAAAAATGCTGCGAATATATGGAGCAGCACAGCGATGTTGGGGCACTTGGTGTGAAAATGCTCGATGGACAGGGGCAATTTTTGCCAGAATCAAAAAGAGCGCTGCCCACACCGCTGGTTTCTTTCTATAAAATATTTGGACTGGCAGAGCTTTTCCCCCATTCAAAGCGATTTGCACGCTATCACCTGGGTTATCTCGATAAGGATGAAAACCATGAAGTAGATGTGCTGGCCGGAGCCTTTATGTTTATCAGGAAAGCAGCACTGGATAAATCCGGGCTTTTTGATGAAGCATTTTTTATGTATGGCGAAGACATTGACCTTTCCTATCGCATTCAGCAGAGTGGTTTCAAATTGATGTATCTGTCGGAAGTGGAAATTTTGCACTACAAGGGAGAAAGCACCAAGCGCGGCAGCCTAAATTATGTGCGCATATTTTACAATGCCATGATCATTTTTGCTGAAAAGCATTTCAGTGGAAAACGCGCGCAATTGTATTCCCGAATGATTCATTTTGCAGTTTACCTGCGGGCGGGGATGAGCCTGATGAGGCGCTTTTTAGCAAAGCTTCTGCTGCCTCTTTCCGATGCGCTTTTGATCTTGGCCGGACTGCATTTGTCCATGGATTTTTGGGCGGAAACGGTCAAGCATGATCCAAATTATTATGAAAACAATGTGTCAGGAGTATTGAGTCTTGTCTATACATTTATCTGGTTAATCAGTCTCTATTTCAACGGAGCATACGACCGCCCCTTTCGCTTTTTCAGGTTGGTGCGAGGTGTGTTTATCGGCACAATATTCATTGCCGTACTCTATGCTTTCCTGGAAGAAAATTTCCGCTTTTCAAGGGCATTGATCCTTTTGGGCAGTATTTGGGCCATTTTCAGTACTACGGCATTGCGCTCAATTTGGAATTTCTTTAGTAGACGATCTTTTGCTTTTGATACGGAGCGGAGCAACAGGCTTGCAATTGTAGGAGGGCTGAAAGAAGGGAAGCGCGCTTTATCGCTGCTTTCCCAGGCGGGGGTTGATTATCGTTTTATCGGATATATTTTGCCCGAAAAAATGCAGGAGCAAAACAGTCACGTGCTTGGGAGTTTTGAAAATATAGAAACGCTTTGCAATTGGTATGAAATAGAAGAGCTCATTTTTTGCAATGTCGATATTGAATTCAAGGACATTGTACACTGCATGCAAAGCTTGGGTGGCAAGGTTCAATTTAAAACCATCACCCCTGGTAGCAATAGCATTATTGGCAGCAATTCAAAAAAATCTGCCGGAGATCTTTATGCCATAGATTTTAACCTGGCCATTGACCGGCCCATGCAGCGAAGAAACAAGCGCGTGATGGATTTAATACTGGCTTTTATTATGCTTATTGCTTTTCCTCTGCTGCTCTTTTGGGTAAAAAATTCCTTGCAATTGCTCAAAAATATTATTGGGGTAATTGTAGGCAAAGTAAGTTGGGTAGGCTACGAAAAAGGAGAATTTGATTATGGCAATTTTACACTTCCAAAAGTAAAACCCGGGGTATTGTACCCTTCGTCTGTATTTTCCAAAATACCTGACAACAACACAAAAGCGCGACTGAATCTGCTTTATGCCAAAGATTATTCGGTTTATAGTGATTTGAGGATTTTGGGGAAGGCTTTGATGGGGAGGGTGATGTAGAATATTTAATATATAGTTGACTTATTAAAAAATATTCGTTATGTTTAATTTGTACGTTGTAATGGGCAACGATAGGATTAATAATCTACCTATATAAAAAATAATCTAAATAACATGGATTATTTTATAATTATTATCACGATAATCATTGTGATAAGATTTAATGAAATTTCTATTGAATTACCCTTTTTTAAAATTAAGGCTAAAAAGTAGGAATGAAGAAAAACTGGTACTTACCAAGTGCCAGTTTTTTTACATTAAGAGATATAATAGTATCAAAATGTTACTTCTTCAGCCCCTTTGTGAAACCAAAATTACTGCCACAGAGTCAGCCAAAGATATAGGAGAATTAATAGGTTTTACTTGCTGTATTTTTTTATAATTTGGTTCAGTAATTTATCAGATAATCGAAAGCCGGAATTAACGATTTTAAGTATTGTTTCTATCACATCAACAGGCAAGCCTCTTTTATTTGCCAACAAAACAATACCAATGGTTCCAATAATATTTATCTGAAGAGAATGTGCTATTTTCCTGCCTTTTAGCTCATCAATTATAAGCGTGGAATCTTTAGCTTCGAGAGCCAAGGCAATGGAATTGGCTTCTCCTTTGTCCAACTTTTTCTCAAGATCTAATTGCTTTTGCTTGTCACTTACTTCGCTAGTTTTTATCCAGCTGGGAAGTTTACCGCCAAACTCGGCTTTTACTTCTTTTGTAATGGTAATTTTTTGATACAGACTTTTCAGCAAATCGATTTTGCCAATTTTTGAAAGTACAATTAGGCAACTTGTATCTGCTATAATAAGCTTAGCCATTGATGATATTTTCTAAATCATCTGTATCTTCTCCAAATATGGAAACCCCATACTGACCAAGACTTTCAATGAAATTCCTTTTTGTTGTCCCGGCAAATTCAGCAGCTTGACCTGAGGACATTATTCCCTTTTCGTAAAAGAAAGAAGCGAGTTTCATTTTCACTTCTTTTTCATCCACAGTATCTGGCAAATTAAAGGAGACCGTTTTCATTTCAATAAATTTAGATAGAGGATAAATGTAATTATTACAGCAATTATAATATTTATAACGAAACTGAATGGCTTAAGTTTCAATAATAACCATGGGTCAAAGCAAAAATCAATTTTTCTTCAACCCGTATTTCTCCATTTTACTGTAGAGGTGGCTGCGCTGAATTTCTATCTCTTCAGCAGTTTTGGAAATATTCCACCCGAATTTTTCAAGTTTATACTCTATAAATATTTTCTCCATATGATCGCGGAAATCCTGGAATTTTTTGTATTCATCAAACATATCCATATTAAAGGTGTCGGATTTTGCAGAAGGCGCATAAGCCACCACCTCATCTTCAGTAATCTTATTATCGCTTAATATCACCAGGCGCTCAATGGTATTGTGCAATTCGCGAATATTCCCAGTCCAGTTGACTTCCTGCAATCGCGCAAGTGCTTTGGGTGTGATCACCTTTTTGGGCGAGCCGTAATCTTCACAAATTTCTTT
This sequence comes from Chitinophagales bacterium, assembly GCA_040877935.1. NCBI lineage: Bacteria > Pseudomonadati > Bacteroidota > Chitinophagia > Chitinophagales > Chitinophagales bacterium. Next base: position 21,031 of record JBBDNB010000025.1, on the reverse strand, counting down.
CACAAATTTTTCCGCCAAAAGCGGAATGTCTTCTGTTCTTTCATTCAGCGAGGGAACATGTATCAATATCACGCTCAGGCGATGATAAAGGTCCATTCTGAAATTGCTCTCTTCAATTTCTTTGATCAAATCTTTATTTGTGGCTGCAATAACCCGCACATCCACTTTGATTTCTTTATCGCCTCCAACCCGGGTGATTTTTCCTTCCTGCAAGGCCCTAAGCACTTTGGATTGTGCAGAGGGGCTCATGTCGCCAATTTCATCAAGAAAAAGAGTGCCTCCATCGGCTTGTTCAAATTTACCGATGCGCTGTTTAATAGCAGAAGTAAATGCCCCCTTTTCGTGTCCGAACAATTCGCTTTCAATCAAATCTGTGGGAATAGCAGCACAATTGACCTCTACCAATGTGGCATTGGCCCTGCTGCTCTTTTCATGGATCCAGCGGGCTACCAGTTCTTTGCCCGTTCCATTGTCGCCTGTGATCAATACGCGTGCATCAGTAGGCGCTACGCGTTCTATGGTATCTTTAATTTTCTGAATGCTTGGAGAATCACCAATGATCTCACGGGTCTTGGTCACCTTTCGCTTTAAAACTTTGGTTTCAGTGATCAGGTTGGTTTTGTCCAGCGCATTTCTCACCGTGATCAAAAGGCGGTTCAAATCCATTGGTTTGGAGATGAAATCGTAAGCCCCTTTTTTAACAGCTTCCACTGCATTGTCAACTGTAGCATGGCCGGAAATCATGATCACCGGAGTATCCGACAAAATTTTCATCGACTCTTCCAGCACTTCCATGCCATCCATTTTCGGCATTTTAATATCCAGAAAAATGGCATCATAAGGATTGGACTTGATCATCTCCAAACCTTTTTGTCCATTTTCTGCTTCTTCTATGGTATAACCCTCATATTCAAGCACTTCGCGCATAGTATTGCGAATACTTTTTTCATCGTCAATTATTAGTAGCCGGGCCATATGCTTTTGTTTATTTTTGTTCTTGGCTAATTTATGCGAATAATCAGGGATTGTATAATATTTTGGACAAAATCCCGAAAATCATTTTTGATGAGACTGTTTTTAATTCAAATATTGCTCTTAACGGCTGTACTGCTTAATGCCAAAATGCCCAATGCCTTGATTTGGGAAATCAGTCACCCGGATATAGAACACAAAAGCTATTTGATGGGCACCATTCATATTGCTGATGCCAGGGTTCTTGAATTTTTTGAAACATACAAAGCGGAAACTTTTGATCATGCTGAAACTGTAGCGCTTGAAATTGAAATGGACGGGAATGTTTTTGAAAATATTTTTCAGTTGATGGTACCTGAAGCTTCTTACAATATGAAAGCGCATTTAAGTGAAGCGGATTATCAACAGCTTTCGGAATGGCTGAAAAAAAAACACGGCATGAAATTGAGTCGCTTTGAAAGGATCAAGCCTATTTTCTTTTATTTTCTGATCAATGATTTTGGCCCTGGTGCCGACAATCAAATGTTTCTGGATGAATACATTTATCACCTCGCTGAAGAAAATGATAAAAAACGGGTGGGGCTGGAAGATGTCTCAGAACAGATAGCAGCATTTGACAGCATCCCTTACAGCGATCAGTTTGAGCTTTTGCTCAGTAGCCTTGATCAACGCAGAGGTGAAAAAAGGGCATACAACAAATTGCTTAAGGCATACACCAAGCAAAATTTGAACAAGCTTGAAAAGCTTATGGTAAAAGAAATGCCGGATATCTTTTACGAAATGCTGATAGACCGAAGGAATGAAAACATGACAGCAGCAATGCTTCCGATTTTGAAAGAAAGTGCTTCATTTATTGCAGTAGGTGCCGGGCATTTGCCAGGTGAAAATGGTTTGATTAAGTTGCTGAGAAAGGAAGGCTATATTTTAAAGCCAGTTTCGAATTAGTTCTTCCTAGCTTAAAGACACTCAAATGTTTCACTCCTTAAACCAACCGCTTTTAAAGGATGCGCTAACACACATCCTTCTGAATATTTCGCCCCTTCGGGGCTCAGGTATTACCATGCAAACAAAAGCCCCGAAGGGGTGAAATCACCAGAACGAAGGGTGACAGCCCTTCGTTATTTCAAAACCTGAAAGCCAACCTGCTTTAATAGGCTTTGCCCAAAAGAAAAACTGCCGGGCGTTTGTGATAATTGAGCTTCGTTTTTTTCCATTCGCTTACAGGCATGGTTTTGACTGTTTCCCCTGATAAGGTAAGATCACAAGCCACACAAAACAAGGTGTTCGGATTACAGGTATTTACTACGTCTTCTATGAGCGCATGATTGCGATAAGGCGTTTCCATAAACATCTGGGTTTGTCCGTTGCGAAAAACATTCCGCTCCAAATCCCTGATTGCATTTTGCCGCTCTTTTTTGGGAATGGGCAAATAGCCGTGAAAGGCAAAACTTTGGCCGTTGAGTCCCGAAGCGGCAAGTGCAAGTAACAGGGCATTGGGACCAACCAAAGGTTTTACAGTGATCTTATTTTCCTGAGCTATCTGAACTAAAAACTGTCCGGGATCTGCCACGCAGGGCATTCCCGCTTCGGATATCACTCCCATATCGTGGCCTGAAAGCAATGGTTCCAGACATTGCAATACATCTTCTTTTTCGCTGCGTTTGCCAATATCAAACAACTCAACTTCATCAAAATTTGCAGTAAACCCCAGGCTGCGCAAAAATCTTCGTGCTGTTTTTTCGCGCTCTACAGCAAAATAGCGCAGGGGCATTAGGTATTCTTTTACGTATTCGGGAATCGTGAAATTACTGGCTTCTCCCAGGCTGGATGGTATAAGGATCAATTTACCGGGCATCTTTATCTTTTTTTTCTAAGTCTATAATTCCTATGGTGGCTGCAACTATACTGTAAACAGGCAAAGCAGAAAGCACCAACACGGGAAGTAAGAACAGGTATTTAAAAATTAGGCTGAACAACAATAGGGGAAAAATAGCTACAAAAGAGGGTAAAATAAAAACAGTATTAAAAACTGCCCCATTGCCCAGTGTAAAAGTAAAATGTTTATTAATAAATCGAGTGCCTTCGGCAATGCTCATTTTTTTTCTCTCGCAATAATAATCGATCATAGAATAACCAAAGAAATAGGATTCGGCCATGAATGTAAACCCCGGGCTCAGTATGCCCACTACAGGGATAAATGATGACAGTGCAAATAGCAAGGTAAATAAAAGCTCAAGAAATAAATTGCGCAATGCTACCAAGACCCCTCTGAATGCATTGTACAGAAAAATTTTTATTTCAAAGGGATAAGTTTTGCCAGTATAGAGTTCCTCGGTTTTCTCTGAAAGATAGGCCAGAAGTGGAGCCAAAAAGACAAGTATCAGGTACTTGAAAAAGCTGAGATAGACCAATACTATGATCAGGCGAAATAAAATTTCAAGGAAAAAACGAAAAATATCGATCAGAAAATTTAATTTTCCCCAATCCCATTCTTTGGCATTCATACTTTCAAATATCCATGCTGTGGCCATATCTGCATAGCCCCAGCCTATGGATACGAAAGCGAAAAAAATTAGAATATTCAAAACGACCGGAAGCAGCATCCAATAGTAGAGCCTGTGTTGAATAATAAAATGATGTGCTTTTTTATAAGCGGAAAAAGCTTTTTGGATTTCTTTTAAATAATTGCCCATCATTAAATTTGTGTTCTTGCGAATTTAAAATTATCCAATGACAAAATTGAGTAGAGATTTTTACCTGCGTGATAATGTAGTGCAAATTGCCCGCGAATTGCTCGGAAAGAGAATTGTGAGTAATATTAATGGACAATTGAGTTCAGGAATTATTGTAGAAACGGAAGCTTATTCAGGTAAAAATGATAAGGCTTGTCATGCCAATGCAGGGAAATTGACAAAACGCACCTCAGTAATGTTTGAAGCAGGCGGAAAGGCTTATGTTTACCTTTGCTACGGCATTCATCACCTTTTCAATATTGTGACCAATCAAGAAGGCAATGCCGATGCAGTTTTGATCAGAGCTATTCAACCCGATCAGGGCTTGGAAATAATGCAGGAAAGAAGAAATTTCCCAAAACCGGAATACCGCATTAGCTCAGGGCCGGGTTGTTTGAGTCAGGCTTTGGGTATCCGCACATCCCACAATAAAACAGACCTTACGAAAAATGAAATCTGGCTGGAAGAATCCAACTATAAGGTGAAGCAAATCAAAAGCTCTCCGCGAATTGGAGTGGATTATGCCGGAGCGGATGCAGCCCTTGAATGGCGGTTTATTATAAAAAACAATCCCTGGGTGAGTGTTAGTAAAAGATGATTAGCGTATGAGTGTCACACTTCCTTTCAATGATTTCTCATAACCATCCATGTAGATGACCCTTACGTGATAAACATATACATCGGGATTTTGCAACTCTCCTTTGTAATAACCACCCCATCCTTCTTCCATATCAGTAGTACGAAATACCAGCTCACCCCAGCGGTTGAATATTTTCAATTCAAATATCGCCACGCCAAAGGAAAAGACATTGAATTTATCATTGACACCATCTCCATTTGGCGTAAATACATTGGGGGCATCAAGCATTTTATCCATCGGATCTACAAATACAGTAATTTTTGCTTCTGCTTCACAACCGTTTTCATCTATAATGCGTACAGTATAAACTGTTGTTTCCTCAGGAGAAACGTTGACATTATCACAGCTTATGCAATCAATATCCTGATCGGGAGTCCAAACGAAATCGGGTAGGCCGACTGTATTTCCTCCTGAGCTTGCCTGTAAGTCGGCATCCTGCCCAAATGATAATTTCACTGAATCCGGATCAATATTGACTTCGGGTGGAGCAGGGTCGTTCAAGGTAACATCGGCATCAATACTGCAATCGTTGGCATCTGTTGCAACTACCGTATAAGTTCCTGCAGAAAGCCCACTTGCAGTATCATTATTTTGTTCAGGAACTGTGTTCCATGAATAGCCGAATCCACCGACTCCACCACTTGCATTTGCAAATGCATAGCCATCCTCACTACCTGCACATATTGGATCTATTGTACTTGTATTGATATCCAAAGGCGGTGGTTCACTGATGCTTCCAGAGGCAGAGGCAGGACAATTGTTGGCATCCAGTACATCTACCTGGTAATTTCCGGCAGCTAAACCATCAAAAACATTGCTGCTTTGATAAGTACCGCCATTCAATGAATAAGTGAATGGAGCAGTACCCCCATTGGTCTGAACTTCAAGTATGCCATCGTTTCCTCCATTACAGTTAACGGTTGTATTGATTAAAGATGCAGTCAATGAATCGGGATTTACAATGTCGAAATTATCTTCAACAGTACATCCCATTGCATCTGAAATGGTGACTCCGTAATTTCCTTCGGCCAATCCTGTAGCTTGGTTTCCTGAACCTGCAGGCGTGCTCCATGTATAAGTGAAGTTGCCGCCTCCTCCGGTGACATTGCTAATGCTAATAGTCCCATCATTTTCATTGTAGCAGGAAATATCTACAACTTCTGTTTCCCATAAAATTGAATCAGGTGCTGCAACTGTAGCAGTATCTACAATAAAACAAGCACTTGCATCGGTTACAGTAACCGTATAAGTTCCAGGTGTTAGATCAATAGCCTGCGCTGTATTCTGTGATTGATCATCAGACCATTGATAAGAAGTAATTGGGTTGGGGCCATTTGCATTTACTTCAGCAGAGCCATCGCTACTGTAGAAACATGAAGCAGGCGTACTTGAAGTACTGCTTTGCATGCCTGGGGGATCTGTAATCTGAATACTGTCAATAGCGATACAAGCATTGTCATCAGTAATAGTGACAGTATAAGTTCCTGCAAAAAGTCCGAATGCAGTATCATTCAACTGAACAGGACTGCTGTTCCATTCATAAGTATAAGGAGCTGTTCCCCCGGAAATAGCTTCAACAAACGCAATGGCATCATCATAGCCCAAACAACTTGGTGCTTCAGCATTTAGGCTAAAGACCAGCGCATCAGGTTCTTCTATTGTGGCAGTGGTATCAGCAGTACATTGATTTGAATCGCGAATTTCTACAGTATAAGTGCCTGCTGTAAGTCCTGAGAAAGTATCAGATGCCTGATAATTGGCTCCGCCATCTATTGAATATTCAAAGGGTGAAATTCCACCACTGACTACATCAGCGATAAGCATACCATTATCACCATTATTGCAGGAAACAGCAAAAGAATCCAGCAGAAGAATAATTTCTTCGGGATTGATGATCTCAAATGAATCAATCCACATACAATTGTTGTCATCTACCACTGTTACGGTGTACCACCCTTCAGACAGGTTGTCAATAGAAGAAGTGTTTGGTCCACTGGACCAACTGTAATTGTATCCCGGAGTGCCTCCACTCACATTCAGGGTTATTTCACCATCATCTGCATTGTAGCAGGAAATTTGTGTAATATCCACATCTACGGAAATTGAATCCGGAGCATCAACTGTGGCAGTATCCATTACAGAACAACCTAAACTATCTGTAATTGTGAGGTAATACTCCCCTGCATTAAGCCCGGTAATCAGTGAATCGTTTGAAGGCAAAGACCATTCGTAAGTCGCAATTGGGTTTGGCCCGTTGGGTATGGCGGCCAAAGCACCGTCAGCAGCATCGTAACACGATTCATCGGTTACATCTATTTGAGACAACAATGGTGGAGGATCCTGAAGTATTGCGGTATCCGTTACCACACATGAATTCACGTCCGTTACAATAGAAACATAAGTTCCGGCTGGTAATCCACCAATTGAATCACCGGTAGTTATTGGGTTTGTATTCCATTCATAAATATAGCCTCCCGAGCCACCATCGGCCTGGGCTCTCAAATAGCCAGTGCTATCACCGGGACACAATGGATCAACTGCATCAAAAATATTGACAAACATGGAATCGGGCTGTGAAATGGTAACAGTTGCCACGGAAAAACAACCAACAGCATCTGTACCGGTAACCTCATAGGTTCCAGCACAAAGGTTTATGATTGTTGGTGTTACAGGCCCGTGAGCCCATTGATAAGAATAAGGGGGTGTTCCGTTTGCCATCGCTGCTTGAGCCATTCCATCACATGCTCCAAAACAAGTTGCATTCACACTCTGACTGATATAAGCTATTGGTGCGCCACTTGAAGGCACATAAACAAAAGCAGTATCAAAACAGCCGGTCAGGGCATCTGTTACAGTTACACTATAGTTGCCGGTGAATAGATCTGTTGCTGTAGCCGTTTGTTGGTTATTGGCATCGCTGTTCCACTGGTAATTATACACACCACTTCCACCTGTAGCAGATACTGTTGCGCTTCCATCATCGGCACAGGTCGCATCTTGTGCTGAAGTAGTTAAGTCAGGAGTGGGGTTAATATTGATCTGTACATCCATTGATGTGGGGCAGTTTCCATTTGCATTCTGGGATGTAATTGTATAATTAAAAGTATCAGGAGCATTAATTGTATAAGTGCCAATGGTATCTTCAAAAATATATTGATTGGGACTCCAGTTGTAATTGTCAGCACCACTAAGATTAACCTGAATTGGATCTCCGGCACAACCTGCAGTATCGCCACTAAGAGCAATTGTGGGTGCAGTTTCAACAATCAGGGTTACGGAATCCGGTAAGGACCAACCACAACAATCGGTTTCAACACGGAGTTTTATGGTAAATGTGCCCGCAGTATTAAATGTCAGATTTTCCACATTTTGTGTAGAATAGGTATTGGGGCTTACCGCTCCTCCCATATCCCAGTCATAGGCTATTCCCGGAGTAGGTGAAAGTATGTCTTCTGTATCTCCCTGGCAAACCGTAAATGTGTCAGTGCCTGTTTCAGTAGCTGTGGATGTAATTTCAGGTGTAAAAGTAGATACATCAATAGCAACATTTATAAATCCGGTATAGGTATTTGAGCCGTACTGAATATTTTTTCTTCCAATTGTTGAGTACTGTGTGGTTACATTAGCTCCTGATGGGCTTGCTGGATTGGCTCCGGCACCCAAATTCCATGTTTGCGAAGTATTGCCACTGAAATCTACCGGGGTATTGGTACATTGCACGTCAGTAGCTGTAATGATTGGCTGTGTGGTAAGATTAAAAGCGTAATCTGCTGTAACTGGTGACACACCACCATCCTGATAAGTCAATAATGCAGAACCGGGCATACCAAAGCCACCTTCTCCACCATTACCGCCCCAGCCTCCCTGACCTCCGGGATTGGTTCCTGCTGCTCCGGCACCACCAGCACCGCCAGCGCCACCAGCTCCTCCGACACCACCAAGGCCACCTTCTCCACGAGTTCCGGTATAAAGTTCACAATCTGTAAAATTTCCGTTGTTTCCATTGTTGTAAAAGAAAACAGCATATGTGGATGCACCACCGGCACCTCCTTCGCCACCCTGGCCGCCCTGGCCGCCTCCGCCTCCGCCACCACCGGCAAGGCTACCTGAGGCTCCGCCTCCGCCACCACCGCTACCACCGGTACCGTCCTCACCGGAAGGACCGTTAGGGCCGGGTATCCAAAAACCACCTACATAAGAACCGGGCAGTCCAATTTGAATGGTATTATCAGCGCCATCTGTTCCGTTGGTACCATTGTTACCGGCACCACCACCAGTACCTCCATTTCCTCCAAAAATAGCACCCCCATCAGCACCGCCACCTGAAGCTCCGTTACTGCCACCGGTGCCGCCACCGCCACCGCCACCGCCATTGCGGCTTCCTCCTGTTGAGCCGTCATTGTTTGCAGTTCCTCCTGAAACACCCACAGCACCATTACCTCCAGTAGTGCCTTGTCCTGCAGCTCCTGCCTGGCCATTGGCACCATCATCACCGGGAAAACCATCACTGGCATTACAGGAAATTATACGGGTACGTACAAAATCATAATTGGAACAACCTGTAAGGTGAACGCCATAGCATGATGTGGAAAGTGTATTGGGATCATCAACCTGTATAGTGATGTCCTGGAATCTGAAGTATTGTTTGGAATTGATGTAAAAAGCAACAAGCCTGCGGGCATCTGTAGGGCCATCTGGGTTAAGGTTGCTTCTTCTTATTGTTGTTGCACCCACCTGGCTGGTTTTGGTCCAATTGGTGGCAGTATTGAATCCGCCCTCCAAGGTCATATAGCTACTGATATTCGAAATAGCCTCGTCAATATAGTAAGTCCCTGTTGCCAGCTTAATGGTCACATTATTACATTGCCCCATCGCTATGGCAGATTGCAAATCTGTAGGATCGCTTTTTGACATTCCCCCACCGGTTCCATTTGTAGTAACATAAATATTATTACAAACCTGGGCGGGAGGTGGTGGGTTGGGCTCAACTGTAGCAGTGGCAAAATCCGATGGGCATCCATCAGCATCGAAACCTTGCACATCATAGGTTTCTGTACCTGTAGGGCCTACGGTTATGCTTTGTCCGGTATCACCGTTACTCCATTGAAATGTAGTTGCGGTATTACTTGAGGCAGAAAGAATAATGGAATCTCCTGAGCAAATGGTACTGTTTGCCGGAAAAACACTGATACTGGGTTTGGGTTTTCTTACAACAGTCACATTATCTGTAGAAACACAGGCATCGGGATAGGTCATTTCTACCTGGTAGGTAGTTGTGCTTGTGGGGTCAGCCACAGGATCCTGGCAATTATGACAGGAGAGTCCACTGCCGGACGGTGTCCAGGTATAAGTTCCGCTCGCTGATGAAGTGGCATTGAGTTGTACCGTTTCTCCCTGGCATAATACATGGTCAGGACCTGCATCCACCGGATCATTAGGGTTGGGGACAACTATTACAGTATAAGTATAATTGTTTACCCCTGGAATTGGACAGGCATCATCTTCTACTTGCATACTAAAAGAATGTGAACCCAAATCGTTTTGCCCCGGTGTCCAACAGAAAGTAGCTGAAGGATTGGCACCACTACCTACATTGAAACTTCCATCCGGAATACCGTTATTCCATGTCAACGAAACAACGTCACCTGCATCGTTATCATTGGAAAAAATATCAAAACAAAGCGGAAAACCGGCACAAATCTCAATTTCAAAATCAGTACCACCATCTATGCCAGTTGCTGTTGGCAATTGATTGCTGCAAGGCAAAACAATCAGCTGAAGATCGCGCATGGTAGTACCTACCAATTGTCCATTTCTAAATTCTCTTACCAATACTGTGACTACAGCTTGTTGTTGTCCCTGAGCATTAAAGTTCATTTGCCCGGTATTCTGATTAAAATTGAAAGGGCCATTTGTGTTCATCGGGCTTGTTGGGGTATGCCCCCCATTGTAGCCAATATTTTGACCAGGACCATCTAATGGATTTATAAGACTGTAGTGTAAAGAATCTCCATCAACATCAATTACTCCGTGATTATAATTGAACTCCTGACCTTCACATAGGTATGGTACTGGAAGATTTGTGAATACAGGTGAGTTATTGCAATTGGGCAATGTGTTGTCTAATGTAGCTTCAACATACATTGACTGGCTGCCAGGACTGCTAAGATTCGTTATGGCATTGTTCCGGCAACAAAGTCCGTAACTTATTCGCCAGTCATTGCATTGTTGAGGAAAGGTGTAAGTTGCCTCGTAAATATGTTGTTCAATTCCGGGCAAAGATCCTCCATTACATGCCGAATTGCCTAATTCAGCAAGGCAAACAGGTGAAACTTCTGAATAAGTGGTTTTACTAAGTGAAATACTGGTACTTATTCCGCATGAAGCAGAACTGATACTTATTGTTGCTGAACCGGGAGCACTTATCCCATCACAGTCTCTGTATAAATTTAGCCGGAACTGATACTGATTGCCTCCAAGGCAGGAATAATCCAAATCGACCCCTACTGCATGTGTAGCATTTGCCTGTTCTGAATAGAATAAACATGAAAGCAAAAAAACAAGCAGCACAGAACTTTTACAATAGATATAGTGTGTAAAAATTTCCCTCATCTTTTAAATATAGATTAATTACAATAGTATTTTACGACTTTTATCAAAAAAGTTAATGTTAAGATACGAATAATTATACTTTGATGCACGTTTTTTTTAAAAAGCAGGACAATATCTGACAGGTGAAAACTTATGGGGTGGTTCATTTTGATGAATATAAACTATGGAAACTTCTACAGCGCCATTTCCATTGTTTGCTTCTTTCCAGGTAGAGGTGGTTGCATCATAACTAAAGCCAATGCGCATATTATAAATTTCATAACCAAGATAAGCAACAAAGGCATCCTGAACACGATACCAACCGCCCAGATAAAAACTTGAATTTTCATTCACTTCATAACCAAAAGCAGTACCCGCAGTAATTTCCTGGGCAGTGTTTTGCGTGATATACATAAAGCCCGGAATAAAGTGCAGGTATTGGCCTATTTTAAAGTCAATAGATCCGTGCAGTGTATATTTCTGGCTCAGCCGGTTGTCAGAACCTGCAAGAAAATTTTCTTTGGGGCGAGCAATATGGCTAAAACTAAAGCCCACGTATGCATTCACCTGGTCGCTGAAGCGCGAATTCCAAACAATTCCTGCATTGATATCGGGATTGAAAACAGTGGTGTTATCGAAAGCTTCACCTGAAGGAACATTATTAAAACCATCATCACCATTGAATTGAGATTCAAAAGTGAGTTTATTGATATCTACCCTTTTTTGCAAAAAACCCACTGCAACACCCAGTGATAAGCGGTGCTTATTAAAGCGATCAAGCACTTTGTGGTAGGCATAAGATGCCATTACATTGTTGGTTGTAAGTGCGCCTTGCCCTGCATTGTCATTGTAAAAATAGATGCCGGCACCCATTTGGTCACCATTGAGTTTTTTGCGCATCAATGGCACATCTCCAAAAGCTGAAAAAGTGGAATAGGCTGAAGTGACAAACCATTGTTTGCGGTAATTGGCTCCTACTCTGAAATCTCCATTAAAGCCACCTGTCATTGCAGGGTTCAATGTTAAAGGGGATGCAAAATATTGTGAAAAATGAATATCCTGACCAAAGGAAAACAAACCGCTAAATATGATCGGTATTAATATGAACCAAAACTTCTTCATGCTGAATGTCCTAAAATTTTAAACTATAAAAATAACAGATTATACTTGCTTGAAAAAATAAAGTTTACTCCTGTGTTTTTTCACCAAAGGCCAAATCACCCGCATCACCCAGGCCGGGCACGATATAGGATTTAGCTGTGAGTTCTTCATCAATTGCTGCTGTCCATATGCTACAATCAATTTTTTCTGAAACATAATCTATTCCTTCTTTACTAGCAATAGCTGTGACAATATGAATAGCTTTGGGTTTTCCCAGAAGCAATATTTTTTTAAGACATTTTATCATTGAAGCTCCTGTCGCAAGCATTGGATCTGAAATAATCAGCACTTTGCCCTCAATATCAGGAGAGGTCAGATATTCTGCGCTTATAGTAAAAGATCCATCCTTGTCATGTTTTCTATATGCAGCGATAAATGCGTTTTCTGCCTGGTCAAAAAAATCGAGTAAACCTTCATGTAACGGGATACCTGCTCTTAGTATTGTTGCAAGTACAGGTTGGCTTTTGAGTTTACTTGTTTCTGAAATACCGAGCTGTGTGGTGGTTTCAACACTTGCCCATTCCAGTGTTCTGGAAATTTCATAGGCCATAATATTGCCTATTCTGTGCAAATTTTTCCTGAAACGCATACGGTCTTGCTGAATTTCAATATCCCTCAATTCCCGTATGTAGGCATTGACCAATGAATCTGTTTCTCCTAAATTTACAAGCATAATTTTTATTGCTTAAACCATTTGATATACCAAGGTAGCTGATTTCTTTTTATTTGCCAATATTTTACTGCTTCAGCACCAAATCCCTTGTAATATCGAGCTATAGAGGGAATCATTGACCCTTCAAAATCCAGGGTGAATTTTTTCTCACAATTTGCCCTGATTATGTAGTCGTAAAGCTGTGTCATGGCTCCAATGGATTTGCCGTAATCATTGCTTGCAGGCAATAGATTGATCATTCTGCTTTTTCCATAAATAAAATAGGCTGTTGCCACCAGATGATTTTCTTTTGAATAAACCCCATAAGTCCCGGCCATTCCATAATGCATAGATTGATAAATGATGCGATGCAATGTATGGTAATCTGCATTGCGCATAAAATCCAGATTTTGCCCGATATGTGTTTTAAAAAAGGAAACCAGTGTTTCAGGCTTTACATTGTTTGTAATTCTCAATTGGTTTTTTTCTGCTTTTTTAAGATTGCGCAGGGTGTTTTTAGAGTAATTCTTACGAATACTTTCATAGTCGTTTTGTAGTGAAAGCTCAAGATTGGTTTTTTCCCAGCGCTGAAAATCACTTCTGAGAAAAGGATTCATAAAATTGATGTTCTGATCAACCAGGGCAAATTCTTCAGGAATGGCATCTATAAACAGCTTGAGTAAATTTTGTGAAATGGGTTTTAATGAAAAAACGCCCAGTTGCTGTGCGAAAATTGGTGTGTAAATGTATTTCCACTTTAGTTTTTTATTCCAGGGGAGCGGCATCACAGCGCGATAATCGCCCAAAACCAGCCCGTCCCAGGTTTCAGCTACATTATCGAGGTACCAGGTGTAGCCATAGGGCAGGCTGTTTAGAGCAAAGTGCACACAGCCATTCCATTTTTTGTCTTCAATAGCTTCGCGTTTTAAGTACTTGATTTCCATGTATTATTTGCTAAGTGCCATTTTCACAACTTCTTCATAAACTTTTACCCAGCCTTTCCACTCGTTTTGGTCAGAAAGGGAATTGTTGTGCCACAAAGTGATTAAATTGCCATTGACCTTTTGTACTTCAGTAATAATCTGCCTGCAAGCTAAAATGGCTTGTTCTGGAGAATATTTTAAATAGTAATAAAGGCAGGCATCCATAATACAAAAAGGATAAATCAAGAGTTTTGTTTTGTTTTCAAGTGTGAGATTGTAAAAATAAAAGGGCTGACATACGCTTGCACGAAAACCTATATCAGAAGCATAGCCCATTGTGTAGTCTGCCTGAATGTCATTTTCTATCAATTGACTGTAGGTTTTTGGAAATGTTAGCATCAAAAAATGCTGCCTGCTCCTCGTGATCTCTCTTTTAAGGACTTTGCGTAGCTGGGCAATTTCCACACTTAGTTTTTCAGGTTCTTCATTTGATGCAAAGGATGGATGGATACCCACTTTGGCAAAATCATCTACCGACTTGATCAGGGATTGAAATTCGGTGATTTTGATAGAAATATTTTTATCGTATTCACCATATTCACCAACCAGGAAAAAGAAAACAGGCTCCAGATCATTTTTTTTGTGCAGGCTCAATAGATAATCGTAAGTATCAAAAGGGTCTTTTTTCAGTCCTAAATATACTTTTATGCGATCGGAAAAAATATTGTATTCACCCTGAAAAAGAGATTTGAACAGACCACCAACATTGCGGATCAGGCCTTTGTTTTTGTATGCAAAAGCACTGTCAATATCATAGGTGGGCGTGAAGTTGTATTTGGGTCTTTCTATTTTAATTTCCGGGAAATATTCTTTGAGAATCTCAGCAACTTCATTTATGTAATAATTGACTACCGGTGTTCTTAAAAAATCATTTTTATAGGCTAAACTTTCTTCTGCCGGATACCTGCCATACATATCTTTTACACAGGGCAAATATTCTTCATAGCGACTTACGAGGTAAAAAGCCGCTGCAAATGGATCATAGGGCAATACATAATCTTCATCTTCTACCTTAAAGAATACTTTATAGCCATTGTAATCCAAAACTTCAATTTCCTGTTTGCGAATTTTTTTTTCGAATAGGAGAAAAACTGCGCCAAAGCAAAGCTCATCAGGCATTGTCTGACTGCCATAGCAAATTTTAGCCCCGTCAAAACTATTGAATTCATCTATATTGTTGACAATCTTATAGGGCAAGCGCATGGATTCCTTAAAAAACAAATCGAAGGTGTACCGTGTCCGATTGGTAGTCTCAGGTGCGTAAACTATGAGTTCCGGACTCATGTGTAAAATTGTTTTTGAGTCAAATATTTTTGCTTTAGCAGGGGGCAAATTTTATAGCGTGCATCCCCAGTATCTTCAAAAATAGCTTTTAGTGTAGCATATACATCATTTATTC
Source organism: Chitinophagales bacterium (assembly GCA_040877935.1). Lineage (NCBI taxonomy): Bacteria > Pseudomonadati > Bacteroidota > Chitinophagia > Chitinophagales > Chitinophagales bacterium. Next base: position 5,901 of record JBBDNB010000025.1, on the reverse strand, counting down.
CAATTTCATCGGCCCATTCAAAGGGGCCTTTCGGATAATTGGTGCCCAGTTTCATCGCCTGATCTATGTCCTGAATTTCAGCTGTGCCCTCCTGCAAAGTATAGCAAGCCTCATTGATGATCATTAATATTACCCGTGGTGTAACCATGCCCACCCGGTCTTCAATTTCCTGAAACTCCCAGCCCAGTGTTTTGTTCAGTTTTTCAAAAGCTTTTTTTGATTCGGCATTCAGAAAGCTCATTTCTTTCAAGGGTCTGTCAATAAAACCATTTAAGGTGTTTAGCCCAGCTAAATCTGCTTTTAATTCCGTTGTATTTTGATATTCTGCCAGGCTATGCTTTACAGCCGAAACAATAAGCAGGGTGTTTTCCAAATTTGAGTAATGCCGGATCAGTTCGGGTTGATGGTCTATGTTCAGGTCGAAAATACAATCATAGTCTTTTACAGGTGCAGTTTCCGTTGAATTTGTTTCGTCATATTCAAGTGCACCGGGCAGTGTGGCAATAAGTTCTTTTCGCTGTTTTTCTGTTCCGGTAATCAGTATTTTCATACAAGGATTTGAGTTGTTTCATTAAATGATTCTAAATCTAATGGCATTCAATTATAGTGAATCGCTAATTTAGAAAATAATGGTTGCTTCAGTAACATATCATCTGGAAGAAGCAACAATGAAATTATTTTGATGAGTAGCTTTTTTCTTTAGCTATTATTTAAATTCGCCTTACTTATGCAAAAGAAAATAATCAACACTTCTAAAGCTCCAGCGCCCATAGGGCCATATAATCAAGCAGTTTCAGCTGCTGGATTTGTCTATGTATCGGGGCAAATATGTATAGATCCTGAAAATGGAGCAATAATAAATGAAAGCCTTGAGGCAGAAACACATCAGGTCTTGAATAATTTAAAAGCAGTATTAAATGCGGCCGGTTGCGAGCTTGATGATGTGCTAAAAACATCTATTTTTTTGTCGGACATGCGACTGTTTCAGGAGGTAAATGAAATTTATGCCAAATATTTTCCCAGTGACAATGCACCAGCCCGGGAATGTGTTGCAGTAAAAGCTTTGCCTAAAAATGTAAATGTGGAGATTTCAGCAATTGCCTTTATCGGAAAATAAAAATTAAATTTCCTTTCCAATAAACTTAATATCGGATTTCTCGTTTATTTTTACACAAAATATTTACCGACAAATGTATGCTGATTTAAAATTCTATCTGGGTGTTTTTTTGACTTCCATTTTGTTGATTATAAGTAATGGTTTAAAGGCTCAGGAAAATTGGGAATTGGCCAAAGAAAATGATGGTATTAAAGTTTTTACCCGAACTTCTAAAGATTCTAATTTTAAAGATGCCAAAGCCTTGGCTGATATTAACGCCAGTCTTGATGAAGTTTTAAACCTGTTGATGGATGTAAAATCGCACAAATCATGGATGGACAGAATAGTGGTTAGTGATTTAGTAGAACAGGTTTCGGATTCTGATTTTATCGTTTACTATAAAGTAAAGGCGCCCTGGCCTGTAAGCAATCGCGATGTTGTTTCTCATTATATCATCAAGCGTGTAGCACGTAATAAAGTCAAATTAATTGTAAAAGGAAGACCTGAAAAAGTGCCCGAAAAAGAAGGACTTGTTCGCATTAAAAGTGCCAATTCAGTTTGGGAAATTTTGGAAAATGAAAATGGAAGAGTAAGTATTGTCTTAATAACACAATCCGACCCTGGAGGAAATATTCCGGCTTGGCTGGCCAATTCTGCCGCATCCGACAATCCCTATAAAACTTTAATGGGATTGAAAGCAAAGGTCGAGGATTGAGTTGTCAATTTGCGACTAATCCTTAGAGCTAATCAGATGATTTGAAGATCAAAAACTTATCAGTTTTATAAGAAATATCTTTGGTAGTTTTTAAATGTCTTGTCAGGACGACCTGACAAAAGCACTTTTAATGTTCTTCAATTTTCAAAACCAATCCGCCCAAGCCAGAAATATTTGCTTGCTTCCCTTTTATAGCATCTTCCTGTCCGATGCCATAGATCATTTTGTAGGTCTCCCCTCCCAATTCTATAGATTGTGTTTTTTTGGAGAAATTCAGCAGGATCAAATATTTCTCCCCTTCAAATTCCCGATAATAAGCCAGCAAATTTTCGGGAAATTCCTTTTTACCTACAACGGACATACTGCCTTTACTAAAGGCATCGGTGCTGTTGCGCAGATCTAGTAATTCCCGGTAGGTATTCAACAAGGAATTTTCCTCGGCATTTTGCACGGCAACATTGCGCACCTCCGCACCATCGCTGATGGGCAGCCAAGGCTGTGCATTTTCAGTAGTAAATCCTGCATGGGCAGTAGTGTCCCATTGCATGGGCGTGCGGCAAACATCCCTATTGACGGGAACGGGCAGCCAATTGCGCAAAAACTGCGGCAGTCCCTTGAAAACATGCGAGATGGGATCAAGCGCATCCTTTTTTTTGATGTCGGCATTTTGCATTCCAATCTCTTCCCCATAATAAACGACAGGAACGCCCCGAAGGGTCATTTGGAATAAGGCGAGCAACTTGGCTTTTTCAATGCTATTGTCCAGCCGCTTCATACTGCGAAATTGATCGTGATTGCCAAAAACAATGGTAGGCATCAGTGGTTCGGGAAAATCTTCTTCAAATTCCGTGATCAAATCCCTGAAGAATCCGGCTTTGAAATCAAAATAAACCATATCAAACAAAAAGACCAGGTTCAGTCCATCTTGATTGTCGCCAAGCAAAGGCTTAATAGCAGTGGGCGGGCCTATGGCTTCTCCCACTAAAAATCGCTCGGGATTTTCAAATTCATCTATCACGGCCCGCAGTTCTTTAGCCAGCGCAATATTGTCAGGGTGGTTGATGTTATTGGTCTTTTCCTGAAAGCGCGCTTTCATGGCATCTTTTGAGGGCAAAATTTTAAACTTAAAAGGATTGTCGCTCAGATTTTCATCCTCCATGATGCAATTGAAAATATCCAGTCGAAAACCATCTACGCCTTTGCCGAGCCAATAACGCACAATGTCAAACATGGCCTCTTTTACCTCTGGATTGCGCCAATTGAGGTCGGGCTGAAAATCAAGAAAAGCTGTGTAGTACCACTGATCCCTTTCGGGCATATAATGCCAGGCGTCTTTATTGAACACATTTATCCAATTATTGGGCGGCTTTTTGCCCTGCCCATCGCTCCAAATATACCAGTCGCTTTTGGGATTGTCCCGGCTGCTGCTCGATTCCTTGAACCATTTGTGTTCAATGGAAGTGTGGTTCAGCACCAGGTCAAACACGATTTTCATACCGCGATCGTGAACGGCCTCAATGAGCGCATCAATATCTTGATTGCTGCCGTAATCTTCATCGGCATGGCGGTAGTCGCTGATATCGTAACCAAAATCACCTTGCGGACTTTGGTAGAAAGGGGAAAACCAAATGGTCTCAACCCCCAACGCCTTGATGTAATCCAGTTTGGAGATGATGCCTTTCAAATCGCCAATGCCATCGCCATCGGAGTCTTTGTATGATCTGGGGTAGATTTGATAAATGCTGGTGTGTTTCCACCATTCAGAATTCTGTGCTTGTGTTTGGTTTCCCCACAATCCAATTATTAGAAAAAATAAAAAGGCCCGTGTAAATGACATTAATTTAAATTTTTTAGACATTCAACTAAAAAAACACCTCATTTACCTTAATCCATGCTGCAAATGAGTGTTAATTGTCCGTCTATAACTAAGAGGCTTATTTCTCATCCAATATGCATCTGCACATCGTCCTGATTGACCACCGCCTGATGATTGAGGGCTATGATATGTTCTGTTTTGTTGTGCTCTACTTTTAAATTATGAGTACGAACGTACATTTTTAGTGGTAATTTTTTATAAATTTCATATCATTTAAAACAATTTGTTACATCATTGTTTTGTTTTTTGATATTCTGAGCAATAAATAATTTCTGAGTTCAGGTTATAAGAATTATGCGTTTATTTTTGAGCGAACTCACAAATTATCAGCAGATGTTTAAGGCTAAGCTTTTTTTATTTTTTGTTTGGGTTACTCAATTTGTTTATGGCCAGGAAATTCCGCTTAAGGGATATGAACTTGTCTGGTCGGATGAATTTGAGCAGGGAGAATTAGATGAAAGCAAATGGAGACACCGTTCGCTGGGAGAAAGACGGGACGCCATCAACATAAAAGAAGCGATAGAAATTCATCCGGGTGGGTATTTGATTATCCGTACCGAAAAAGTGGCCGACCAGATTTTTACAGGAATGATCAGTACACAAAACAAATTTATGCCCACCTACGGTTATTTTGAAACACGGGTTTATTTACCGCGCGAAAAAGGTTTGTGGGCGGCATTCTGGTTGCAATCTCCTACTTTCGGAAAGGTGATTGATGATATGGAAGCCTCTGGAGCAGAAATTGATATTTTCGAATATCTGGGCAATAATAAAAGACGTATACAACATGCTCTGCACTGGAATGGCTATGATGAAAATCTGGAATCACGAAGTCAAAAAGTAAGAGAACGTCAGCTGAGAAAAGGCTGGCATACATTTGGGCTTTTGTGGACAGCAGATGAATATGTTTATTATGTAAATGGCGAAGAAAACTGGCGTATTTCAGAAGCTGTTTCTCAAAGAAGTCAGTACATTATTTTAAGTGTGGAAGTGGGCGAATGGGCAGGAAAGATCAAAAGAGCTGATTTGCCCGAGAATTTTGTAGTGGATTATGTACGGGTTTATCAGGAAAAGGAGAATCAAAATATAGAAAACCAGGAAAAATGAAAATTTTAGCCATCTCCGGTTCTGCAAGCAAAGAGAGCTCAAATGCACTTTTGCTGAAAACAATAAAGGAACAGTTTTCTGCAAGCTATGATTTTGAGGTTTATGAAAACCTGAGAAATCTGCCGCTTTTTCGACCAGAGGACAATAAGGGCAAAATCCCGGAATCTGTTTTGGAATTGCGCCAAAAATGCAGCCAGGCAGATGCCCTGATTATTTGCACCCCCGAATACACACACAATATTCCCGCAGTGGTTAAAAATGCTCTGGAATGGATGACAGAATCGGGGGAACTGGCCGATAAGAAAATATTGCCCATCACATTTACACCCCATGAACCCCGTGGCGAATACGCCATGAAATCCTTGCTGTTTTCGTTGCAAACCATGAATGCCAGAGTTGTAACCCAGCTACCGCTTTACAAAACAGATGTTGAGATCAGGGACGGGAAAATGGAATTAAATGACGATTATCTTTTTTTGATTGGTGAGGCTTTGAAGCTGTTGTAAAATATTTTTAAAAACAGAAAATAATGAAAACTAAAACATGGGCGAAAATCAAGGATGATGTTTACGGTAAAAAAGGCACCGCTCGCAGAGATCATGTGGAAAGGGAGTTTGAATCATTTAAAATTGGCCTGCTTTTAAAAAAAGCCAGGGAAGACCGAAAGCTCACACAGGAACAATTGGCTCAACTGGTGAATAAAAAGCGAAGCTATATTTCAAGAGTAGAAAGTGACGGCAGTAATATTACCCTTAAAACACTCTTTGAAATAGTGGAAAAAGGCTTTGGAGGTAAATTGAATATTTCTATTGATATTTAGTAGTGTTTACAGATAGGGGCGCACGGCCGTGCGCTTCATAAATTGTCTCGTTGTCTGTCCTAAAAATAACTACCGTTTAAAGCCTTAACTTGGGCAAGCCAGAACCAAAGAGGGAACAAAAGAATTGTCAACCATACCACAGTAGCCAATGTAGCCACAAGGCATGCCTTGTGGCTACATTGGCTAGCTCAACAGAGCTGAAATTTAAATTTGGATAAATAATTTCCTTCTGAATGAACTGTGCTTAAAAGCAAATATTTTTTGAATAATTTTCATCAAAAGTTGTT
>JBBDNB010000024.1:24704-25790 GCA_040877935.1 Chitinophagales bacterium | reverse complement strand
TCTCGGGAGATACGCTCTTTTTGAGCGATGGCGGCTTTGTTCTTTTGGATTCGGTTGGTACTGACGATCAGGTTATTTCTATTTCCAACGATACGGTTTATCTGGAAGATGGCGGATTTGTCAGATTGCCCGAAGGCTTTAGCGGAGATTACAACGATCTGACCAATGCCCCGACCAATGTGAGTTCCTTTGTGAATGATGTGAATTATGTAACGACCACCAATTTGCCCGATGCGGATTCCACCAACGAGCTGCAAAATATTTTCATTTCAGGAGATACGCTTTTTTTAAGCGATGGAGGTTTTGTGGTATTGGATTCGATCGGTACTGACGATCAGGTTATTTCTATCTCCAACGACACTGTTTATCTGGAAGATGGCGGTTTTGTCAAATTACCGGAAGGCTTTAGCGGGGATTACAACGATTTGACCAATGCCCCGACCAATGTGAGTTCGTTTGTGAATGACGTGAATTATATCACGAATAGCGATATATCAGATAATGATTCTACTAATGAGTTACAAAACCTGCAAGGTTTTATCAATGGAACAGTACTGACCATAGCTATCAATGACGGGGATTCTGCTATAGTAAACCTGGCAGGTTTAATTGATGGTTTGGATGCAGACTCTACCAATGAGCTGCAAAACATTTCCATTTCTGGTGATACCATTTTCCTGAGCGATGGCGGTAGTATTTTATTGCCTTCCGGAACAGTAAATACAGATGATCAAATCCTTTCCATACAAAATGATTCTTTATTTATTGAAGATGGCAATGGCCTGCCTCTTTCGCTTTTAAGCGATTCCTTGTGGTTGAAAAACGGAAATGATATTTACAATGCCAATACTGGAAATGTAGGAATCGGTACAATGACCCCCGATCATAAATTACAGGTAATTGGCTCGGCAAGTTTTGGCGCAGATAATCATTCAGTAACAGGAGATAGAAGTATTGCCTTTGGAGAAGAAAACACCGTAAGTAATAGCAATAGCATAGTCGGAGGCTACCAGAGTTATACAAATGGCGGTAATTCCATAGCAATAGGCTGGGCCGATTCAATAACTGATTTTGCAGTAGGTGCAG
>JBBDNB010000024.1:0-24604 GCA_040877935.1 Chitinophagales bacterium | reverse complement strand
CGATAGTGGGAGGCGTAAACAATAATATCACTGCGGACTATGGCTTCATAGGAGGAGGAGATAACAATGCTGTTACGGCTTCCGGTGGAGCAGCCTTTGGAGTGTCTAATCGAGTGAGCGGATTTAACGCAGTTTCCTTTGGATCTCAAAATACAGTATTGGGAGAAGGAGGTGCAGCTTTTGGAAGGAATAATAGATCCAGTGGTATAAGTTCGACTGTATTTGGAGAAGAAAATCAGGCACTAAATGGAAATGCAATAGCCGGAGGATACCAAAGTTATACGAATGGAGGTAGTTCCATAGCGATAGGCTGGGCCGATTCAATAACTGATTTTGCAGTAGGTGCAGCGATAGTGGGAGGCGTAAACAATAATATCACTGCGGACTATGGCTTCATAGGAGGGGGAGAAAGTAATTCGGTTTCAGCCACTGGTGGTGCAGCATTTGGAGCTTCTGATACCGCATCGGGTTATTTGTCATTTGCTGCCAATAGAAATAATCGTGCTTCGGGGAATCATTCTGCTGTATTTGGACAATACAACAGAGCCCCTTCCTTAAACGAGTTTGTAGTGGGCATGTATGCCACAAAATATACCCCTACAAGTCCCAGTATTAGCAATGCAAATGACCGGCTATTTGTAGTGGGCAATGGAATAGATGAATCAAACCGCAGCAATGCCATCACCGTTCTAAAAAGCGGAAATACCGGAATTGGCCATGAGACACCTGTGAGCTCTCTGGATGTGGACGGAACTCTTGGAGTAAAAGTCAAAACAGGTTTGGCAGCAGGGACAGATAATCCGGATGAGGAGGCCGTTGTTTATATTTACTCTGGGGGAACAGGCAGTATTGCGCTTCCCACAGCATCTAGTGTGACCAACAGGGTTTATACCATTGTAAACTCTACAGGCGGAGTCCGAACGATCACTTCTTATGTGAATTTAAATGGCGCTAGTGTTTCAAATATTGGAAATGGAACTTCTATTGAAATTATCTCTGATGGTACGAATTGGTATCAGATCAGATAATTTTTACACTTTTTAAACCTCAGGAATTATGAATAAATTAATTTTCTTAATCGCACTTTCCTAGTGCTCTATTAAAAAAAGATTTGCCAAATATGTGCAAGTTTTTATCTACACTTTTCACTTCTTTATTATTCCTGTAATTGTTTGTGAGTAAATGTTTTTGATAATTAACCTTGATCGAAACCTTGATTTTTACCTACACTTTTTTATTTTTTTATCCTCCGTCAAATATTAATAAGAGCTAATTTTGTCTTGTCGCTTAAAGCAATATCTCACCAATTAATCAGGCATTCAATTTTATTTTACCTCAATTTATTATCCTATGAAAAAGTCAATTGTAGTAAGTCTTGTGGCATTTATTATGCTTTCTTTTCAACTTTTCTCACAAGCCCCCGAATCTGTCAATTACCAGGCCGTCTTGCGCAATAGCAATGGCGACATCATTACCAACCAAAGTGTAAGCCTGCAATTCACGTTGCGAAGTGGTTCTGCTACCGGTGCTTTTATATATGTGGAAGACCACAGCGTACAGACCAATGCATTTGGTTTGGTTAATTTGCAGATAGGAACCGGAGTGGATTCCTTCGGTACTTTTGCCAATATAGATTGGGGCAGCAGTGAATATTGGCTGCAAATAGAAATGGATGAAAATGGCGGCAGCAACTACACGTTGTTGGGCAGCACCAAACTAATTTCAGTACCCTATGCCCTACATGCCAAAACTGCCGAAAGCGTTATCAATGCAGACGATGCAGATGCAGACCCACAAAATGAGTTACAGACTTTAGATCTCAGATCTGATACATTGGAAATCAGCAATGGCAATTATGTGATTCTGAATTCAATGGTCAATACCGATGATCAGAACTTAACATTGCAAAATAATTCTCTTTCCATCGAAGATGGAAACTCAGTGGATTTATCATCCTATTTAGACAATACAGATGCACAGGTTTTGAGCATCTCAAATGACACCATATACCTGGGCAATGGAGGGTTTGTGAAATTACCTTCGGGAGTAGTTGATACAGATGATCAGGCTTTATCACTTTCTAATGATACTTTATTTCTACAGGATGGCGGCTATGTAATCCTGCCAGAAAACTTCAGTGGGGATTACAATGATTTGGCAAATACGCCCAACAACCTGAGCGACTTTAGCAACGACCTTGGATTTGTTACCACCTCAAATGATCTTGATTCCGACACTACCAATGAGCTGCAAGACCTGCAAGGCTTCCTCACTGGGTCGGAACTGACCATCGCCATCAATGACGGGGACTCTGCAAAAGTCAACCTGGCAGCTTTGGTTGATGATGCCGATGCGGATAGCACCAATGAACTTCAATTATTAAGCCTCTCGGGCGATACTATTTTCTTGAGCGATGGGGGAAGCGTGATTTTACCAGCGGGAACAGTGGATACGGACGACCAAACCTTGAGCATCAGCAATGACAGTCTTCAAATCGAAGATGGCAACCGAGTGGATCTTTCGCAATACCTGGACAATACGGATGCGCAGGTGCTTTCCATCAATGGCGACACGGTATTTTTGAGCAATGGTGGCTATGTTGTTTTACCTGAAAACTTCAGTGGGGATTACAATGATTTGGCAAATACGCCCAACAACCTAAGCGACTTTAGCAACGACCTTGGATTTGTTACCACCTCAAATGATCTTGATTCCGACACTACCAATGAGCTGCAAGACCTGCAAGGCTTCCTCACTGGGTCGGAACTGACCATCGCCATCAATGACGGGGACTCTGCAAAAGTCAACCTGGCAGATTTGATTGATGATGCAGATGCCGACAGCACTAACGAATTACAAATATTAAGCCTCTCGGGCGATACTGTTTTCCTAAGTGATGGAGGTTATGTGGTACTTCCAGCAGGTACGGTGGATACCGATGATCAGACTTTAAGCATAAATGGAGATACACTTTCCATTGCAGATGGGAATAGCGTAATCCTTACAACCGACACCCTTTCCATCATTTCCGATGCCGACAACGATACCAAAATACAAGTAGAGGAAAGTGCGGATGAGGACATCATCCGCTTTGATATGGCGGGTACGGAATTCTTCAGGATGGACAACGGCAGGTTGGAAGTCTCGAATACCGGAAGATCCGTATTCATGGGCCAGGGGGCCGGGGCCAATGACGATTTTACGGACAACAGGAATGTGGCCATTGGGCATAATGCCCTCAACAGCAACACCAACGGCCGATGGAATGTGGGTGTGGGGTACGAGACATTGAAGAGCAATACCACAGGAACTTTCAATACAGCCATCGGATACCAAACACTTGACGAGAACACGACCGGAGATGCTAACTCCGGATTTGGAGATGGTGCACTCACAAGCAATACTAAAGGTTTTGGCAACAGCGCGGTGGGAAATAGCACGCTGGCCTTTAATACTAACGGCAATCAGAATACCGCCCTGGGACGGTATGCTTTGCTGAACAACTCCACAGGAAGCTTCAATGTGGCAGTAGGAGCTTCTGCGCAATTACAAGGAACAGGACAACGGAACACTTCGCTGGGCTACAGAGCCGGATATAACATGAATGGGCTGACCAATGCCACCGCGATTGGTGCCGATGCGGAGGTGGACTGCGACAGTTGCCTGGTGCTGGGCAACGCGGCCAAGGTGGGCATCGGCACTTCCACCCCCGACACCACTTTTCACCTGGTGGGCAAAATGAAATACGTGGATGGCACACAGGCCGGTGGCTATGTCCTCACCAGTGACAGCGCAGGCAATGCCAGTTGGCAAAACGCAGTCTCAGCAGCAGATACCATTTGGGGACTCAATGGGAATGGAACGGGAGTTTATTCGCTTCTGGGCAATAATAATCAGGCAAGCGGAACTTCATCTTTTGCGGTCGGAAGGAATACAACTGCAAGTGGTGATAATTCCACAGCCATGGGATTCAATACAATGGCAATCAGTCAATATTCCACAGCCTTGGGCTACAATACAGCCGCAGGCGGTTATAATTCCACAGCCTTGGGCTACTATTCAACGGCAGGCGGTTATAATTCCACAGCCTTGGGCTACAATACATCCGCAAGCGGTTGGAATTCCACAGCCTTGGGCTACTTTTCAACGGCAAGCGGTGAAAATTCCACCACCATGGGAAACAATACAAATGCTAATGGAGAGTCATCAACAGCCATGGGATACTATACAACGGCAAGCAGTGACTATTCCACAGCCATGGGATACAATACAAATGCTAATGGAGAGTCATCAACTTCCATGGGGCGTTCAAGCACCGCCAATGGTAACAGGTCAGCAGCCATCGGGTCGGAGGTATTAGCAGAGGCTCATTACTCCATCGCGTTAGGCAGGGGAGTGAATACATTGGGAGAATCTTCCGTGGCCATGGGATGGGGGTCAAGAACATTTGCTGCGGGTGAGATAGCCCTGGGCTCCTTCAATACGGAATATGTTGCCAACAATAGCGCCAATTGGAATGCGACTGACAGGGCTTTTGTGGTAGGAAATGGGGTGAACAATGCGAACCGATCTGATGCCATGGTCATCCTGAAAAACGGTAACACGGGTTTTGGAATATCCACTCCCGACACCACTTTTCACCTGGTGGGCAAAATGAAATACGTTGATGGCACACAAGCCAGTGGCAATGTACTTACCAGCGATGCGAATGGCAATGCCAGTTGGCAGCAGCCACAAGTATTTACAACGGATACGCTATCCATCATTTCCGATGCCGACAACGATACTAAAATAGAAGTAGAACAGACCGCAGATGAAGACCACATTCGCATCAGTGTAGCAGGCACAGAAGCCCTTACCATTGATAACTTGGGCAACAGCGGCTTTGGCACCAGCACACCAGATACCACGGTTCATATCGTAGGTAAACTGAAATATGAAGATGGCACGCAGGGCGATGGCTATGTGCTGACCAGCGATGCGGATGGGAATGCCAGTTGGGCTGAAGGTGGAAGTGTTACATACACCGTAGGCGACTTTGCCCATGGCGGTATTGTATTTTGGGTTGACGAAACCGGGCAACATGGACTTGTATGTGCCAAAGAAGACCAAAGCGCAGGAGTAAGGTGGTATGCAGGCACCCATGGCAATACGCAAGCCAAAGGAGATGGGCCATATGCAGGAAAAGCTAATACTTCAATTATCATCGCTGCACAAGTTGCCATAGGTGATGATGGTAGCACTTATGCAGCACGTATTTGCAACGAATTGCAAATTACCGAAGGTGGTAAAACTTATGGCGATTGGTACTTACCTTCAAAAGAAGAATTAAATCTAATGTATCAAAATAGAGTAACTATAGGTGCTACCGCAACAGCAAATTCAGGCAGCGGTTTTGCTAGTGCCTACTATTGGAGTTCTACCGAGTACAATACCAACAATGCGTGGATACAGATTTTCTACAATGGCAACCAGGGCTACTACACTAAGCACAACACAATTAGAGTTCGTGCTGTTCGGGCTTTTTAGCTATTTGACAATTTCAGGTCAGGCTGAGGCACATTACTCCATGGCGTTAGGTAGGGGAGTGAACCCTGACCCCATGGATTTTTATATTACGGTAATCAATTAAAATTCAGCAATAAAAAGTGATGGGTTTTAAATAATTTAGCCTGCTATGCAACTGCAGCAACTGATAGAAAAATTAAGCAAGAAGGAACTAAACGATATTGGCAAAATTCTGAAAGGAAAAAAGCAGAGTGCGAAACAGCTGCTCTTATTTAATTTCATTGTAAAATGCTTATCTAAAACAATTGAAAAAGAGGAAGTATTTCTGAAAATTTTCAAGAAACCTTTTCAAAAAAAATATGACTACCAGTGGAAAAATGAAGTGCGGGGACTGAAAAACACCATTTATGATTATCTAGTAGAAGATGAATTCAAAAAATCATTAAAAGGAGAGGAAGCAGTAAAAGGTGAGCTGCTGCTAAAAGCCCTTTCTAGAAGGAGAGTAAATGGCTTGTTTGACATAGAGAGTAGAAAACAGCTGAAAAAGGTTCAGGTTAAGCATGAGCCAGATTGGCTGACAAAACTCTACGATCAGATCATTAAGTTTCACGGGGGTAGTAGTTACAATAGTTCCATGTCTCTTGAGGAGCAAATAGAACTATTGGAAAATTGGCAGCAACAGGAAATAAAAAAGATGCTTTATAATATTCGGCAAATTGAATCTTCAAGAGCCTACCTCAAGCGATTGATAGCAACCAAGGCAGATTCTTCAAAATCTTTTTATCAGGAGCTGAAACAAGACGAGCTGAATACAATTGATTTGTCTGAATATGAAGATGAAAAATCAAGGTATTATGAGCTATACAAAAAATCCTATTTGCTAAGAGGTGAAAAAAGATTGGAAGTGATGAAAGAAGCGCTTGAACTAAGGAGAAAATTTAAAGAAAACTCTATAGATCAAAATATTTCAGAAATCCAACTGCTCTCTAATATTGCATCAGCTTTATCAGCTATGGGAAAATTCAAGGAAGCCAATAAGTATTTAGATGAATCGCTCCAGAAAGCAGAAGAATTTAAAATAGACCCGCCCGAATCGACCGATTACAAGCGTATTTACAATCTGTTCTTTGCAGGAAATTACAAGGATTGTATTCAGTTTTTTGAGCAAAATGAAGCTGCTGTTAAATCCAGTCTCTTCTATTACCACAGCATTTATATTTACTGTATGGCGCAATTGTTTTTGAAGCAAACAGACATACCGATGCGCTATGCCATGGAGAAACTTTCTTCTCACGAAAAATTCAAGCATACTTGGAGATACCTCATTATTATTGGTTTCATTACAGATGGGAAATTGGATGATGCTAAGCGTGAGCTTCAGAGCCAGAGAAAGATGATTTTGCAAGATGATCTATCGCGCGATTTTGATTACCCGGTGGAGTATTTTTTCGAGCAATATTTTTCAGCAAAAGAAAAGAAAACAAAAAATAGACAAACTGATTACCTAAATTTAAAGAATGAAATTTCAAAGGCGGGTGAAAATCTTCAATACACTTCCTTAGCAACTTATTGGCTTATTCAGCAACTAAAAAAAGAAACATTATGAAATATCTTTTAGCAATCTTAATCAGCTTACCAGCATTTTTATCAGCACAGAGCATCGAAAGGCAAGTGATCTCTGGTCAGGGGGCTTCTTACAGCAATGGTTCAATTCAACTAGACCAAACAGTTGGAGAAACAGTAATCACGACCGAAAGCAGCAATAATATCATCATTACCCAGGGATTCCATCAGCCCGAAAGCGATTTAACCATCAATGTGCCTGAGATTGAAAGGGCGGTTGAAATGAAAATTTACCCCAACCCGACCAGTAGCCAAGTATTTGTGGATATTACTAAAGTGGAGGCTGAATCCATCAATATTCAATTGATTGACCTGAGCGGAAAATTATTGTATCTCAAAGAGGGAGTCGCTCCCCTTGCTACTAAGGAAAGTATTGACATGACGCCCTTTGCCACGGGTACCTATATTTTACTGCTAAGAGATGAAAAAGGGCAGACGGTAGAAAATTTCAAGATTGAGTTGTTGCGCTGATTTGTTTTAAACCCCTAACTGGCACATTGTAGCAAAATTCAAACACACAAAACTAATTGTGAGGGTTCCAAATCCTGTCAGAATTTCCTTCCTATCTCCCAAAAGCCCCCACCATTATCACGCGTGGTAGCCTGCACAAAAAACCAAAAACATACAATCACAAGTACTCCGTGTATAATTCCAAAGGCCTATATGCAAAAATGTGCGACAAAATCTTTTGATTTGTAATAGACTAGCTCGGGGAGGCAGATATACCCACGAGGTATTTAATTTAAAAGGGAAATATTTTTGATTTCGAGAGAAGCTTACCTGCTGGATTCAGGTTTTAATCTCGATTATCGAGTAAAGAAAACCAAAATAAATGGCCCTGATCCTTTTTGACGGAAAAGAACGCGAACAACTTTTACCCCTTACTTATACTCGACCGGTAGCGGAACTCCGCATCGGCATTCTTAAAATCTCTGAAAAATGGGAACAGCACCTCGATCAAAAAGCCTCCTTTTTTACGCAGCCATACCTATCCGAAAAGTTTCCAATAGATGCATCTGATAAATGTCTTTTGGTCAATGGCAGTGTGTGTCCGGATGAAAAACTGGTGGAAACAATAGATAATTTAGACAGAGGTGTTTGGTTAATAAAAGAAGAACAAAAAATTGCCCTGAAACTCAACCGGGAAGACCTGCCCGCTTCGCTCGAAGATTTGTTAGGCCTTGAATTGAAAACCCAAAATTATGAGGCTGAAATTTTTGCCATCAATCACCTGTGGGATATTTTCAATAAAAACAATATAGCCCTGGAATCTGATTTTGAGCTCCTGACCAAAGGCCGTAGTTCGGAATCCATTCCTGCCAGCAATCAAATTGTCGGAGACCGGATATTCCTCGAAAAAGGCGCAAAAGTGAATTTCACTACATTGAATAGCACAAACGGCCCCATATACATTGGAGAAAAGGCAGAGATTATGGAAGGCGCAATGATCCGTGGTGGATTGGCCCTTTGCGAATCAGCAGTGTTGAAAATGGGCGCAAAAATATACGGAGCAAGTACTTTTGGCCCGCATTGCAAAATTGGCGGTGAAGTGAATAATTCTGTTTTTCAGGGCTTTTCAAACAAAGCACACGATGGTTTCCTGGGCAATTCCGTGATAGGAGAATGGTGCAATCTCGGTGCCGATACCAACAATTCAAATCTAAAAAACGACTACGGTCCGGTAAAAATCTGGAATTACCCAAAGCGATCATTTGCCAATACAGGCTTGCAGTTTTGCGGCTTGATGATGGGCGATCATTCCAAGTGCAGCATCAACACCATGTTCAACACAGGAACGGTTGTGGGCGTATTCGCCAATATTTTCGGCAGCGGATTCCCGCGCAATTTTGTGCCTTCATTTTCCTGGGGCGGTTCCAGGGGAATGATCGAGTACAATCTCGACAAGGCCTTTAAAGTAGCCGAAACAGTAATGTCCCGCAGGGATAAAGTGCTGGACGAAAAGGAAAAAGCCATATTATCTTATATTTTTGAGGTGACAAAAACTTTTCGCGCAAAATGAACAGACGCATACTGGCCGGCAACTGGAAAATGAACACTACACCAAAAGAAGGGGAAGCCCTGGCAAGGGAGTTGATGGAGTTTTTTAGCGAAAACAATCCTGAATTCCCGGTTTTACTTTTCCCTCCGGCTACCCACCTGGCCAATATTTCAAAAATTACTGCTTCAATTCAAAATTTGTCAGCAGGAGCACAAAACGCCCACAGCGAGGAAAAAGGCGCGTTTACCGGAGAAATATCTGTGCCCATGATCAAAGAAGCTGGAGCCGAATATTTGCTAGTTGGTCATTCTGAAAGGAGAACACTTTTTAATGAAAACGATGATTTTTTGCTGAAAAAAACAGAACAGGCTTTGAAGCAGGGCCTAAAAGTAGTCTTTTGTTTTGGTGAAGCCCTGGAAGCAAGAGAGGCAGACAATTATCTCTCATTTGTACAAGAGCAGTTGGAGAAGGTAGTTTTCAAACTATCGGAAGTAAACATGGGGAATATAGTTTTGGCCTATGAACCAATCTGGGCCATTGGCACCGGTAAAAATGCACAGCCCGAACAAGCGCAGGAAGTACATGCCTTTGTGAGAAAAATACTGGCAGAAAAATACGGAACGAAAATTGCCGAAACTACATCTATACTTTACGGGGGAAGTTGCAAACCTTCTAATGCCAAAGCGATTTTCGCCCAAAAAGATGTGGATGGCGGCTTGATAGGCGGTGCTTCCCTTAAAGCAGAAGATTTTATTCAACTTTATAAGCTGCTAAACGCAAAAAACTAATGGCCTGGAAAGCATATTATATTTCTCCATTGAAAGATGATAAAGCAGAGCAAATGTCCTCATTGCTTTTTAATCTAGGAGCAGATGGCATTGAAGAAGATGAAGCGGGTATAAAAGCCTATTTTGAAGACAGCAATCTGTCTTTTGCCGAGATAGAACTGGAAATAAAGGCACTTCCGGGAATAAATGGCTGTAGTATTGAAAGTAGCCTAATGCCCGATACCAACTGGAATGCTGAGTGGGAAAAAAATTACGCTCCGGTTTTGATTGATGACAAAGTAATGGTTCGCGCTTCGTTTCATCAACCCGACCAGAAGTTCAGTTACGATATTCTAATCGATCCTAAAATGTTGTTTGGTACAGCGCATCATGCCACAACTGAATCTATGATCAGGGTAATGCTCGATATTGATATGAAAAGAAAACGAGTGCTCGATTTTGGCTGCGGGACAGCTGTGCTGGCTATTCTGGCTGAGAAAATGGGGGCAAAAAATGTTACAGCCATTGATTATGATGAATGGGCTTTTGAAAACAGCAAGGAAAACATTGCCAAAAACCATTGCCAAAAAATAGATTTGAAATGTGGCAATGCTGAAGAATTGTTAGAAGATAAATACGATGTAATTCTGGCAAATGTGACGCGCAATGTGATTATGAGCAATGCCCATACGCTTAAAAAGCATTTAAAACCATCCGGGTATTTGTTGTTGTCGGGTTTGCTTGAAGCCGATGAAGCTCCAGTGCTGGAAAAAATTGAAGGATCGGAATTGAAAAAGTTAACTACATTAAAAAAAGACAATTGGATTGCCATTGTTTTAAAGGCAGCATAAACTGAAAATATGAAGAAGCTATTGTTTTTAATTGCAGCAGTATTTTTTCTGGCGAATGCGCTTAATGCACAGGTATTAAAAGAATTGCCTGTTGAAAAGGAAGACTATCTGAAAGAATTGGAAAACTACATGAAAGCCACAAAGCGGGATGATTGTAAGGAAGTCACTGAAATATTTCTGGAAAACATAGAACTGGGCAAAATTTCAGATGCAGACATCGATAAAATAATTGTAACCAACAACCTGATGTTGGAAAAAGCCATGCGCGCCTATCCGCATTTCCACGATTATCTGAAAACAGTGAACATGCTGTTTCTTTCTGAAGGCAACCAAAACAAGTTTGATGACTGGACAAAAGTATTAAATCAAATTATTGAAAGTGCCAGGCGCGGAAGCAGCAAGGATTTTTCTGCTTATATAGAATTTTCACAAGCTTTTTTTTCCGGGCAATACTTGTACGAAAGCCGGGGAAAATCATGGAAAATTACATCCCGCGACATTCAGTTGCGCTATGATTCTGTACCCATAGTTATTGTTTCCAGTCCTGTGGACCTTATAGGGCTTAGTTCAAACGATACTGTTATTATAGAAAACACCAAGGGCCATTATTTGCCATTGGAGCAAATGTGGTTTGGCAATGGTGGTCGTGCCGACTGGTCAAAACACGGAATGGATAAAAACACGGTGTATGTGGTGCTGGAAAAATACAATTTCGAACTTTCCAAGTCCGACCTTACGGTTCATGATGTAGAGTTTTACAACAAAGAATATTTTGACTTTCCCTTAAAAGGCGTTTATGAAAACAGATTGCTCACTTCAGTGACCACTGCTACTTACCCAAAATTCACTTCTTACCGAAAAGACCTTACTATTAAAAACCTGGGCGAGAATATCCGTTATTTGGGAGGCTATGCCCTGGAAGGAAAACAAATTGTAGCTGCCGGGAGCGATACTTCAAAAGTTCAATTGCTTTTTATCGATGCCAACGGAAAAAAATCAGTAAGCTTAAAATCAGATCGTTTTTTGATCAAGCCGGGAGATGAATATGTAAGTGACGATGCTGAAGTATCTGTTTACCTTGGTGGAGATTCTATTTATCACCCGGGACTCAGTGCCAAATACAGAATAGAAATAAATGAACTGTCCCTTTATCGAGGAAATACAGGATACAGCAAAACGCCCTTTTTCGATTCCTATCACAACCACGAAATTGTGGCCGATGTACTGGTTTGGAAATTAGACGAGCCCACCATTGATCTGAAAATGATGACTGGTGCAGGTAAAAGCCCTGCTGTATTTACTTCTGCAAATTTTTTCCAAAAAGGAGAATTGGAAAAATTTCAGGGTATTGCTGATTACAACCCCATATCAGAATTGAAAATGTATGCAGAGCGCAATGGAATCAGGGAGTTTTATGCAGATGAGTTTGCCAAATCCATCAATCACAACTACAGTGAAAACACAATCAGACGACAGCTTTACAAAATGGTAGAAGAAGGCTATATCCATTATGATGATGCTACAGGAATTATAAAAGTAAAAGACAAAGTTTTCAATTATGTATTTGCCAATGCAGGGCTGAGAGATTACGATAAAATCCGTATTGCTTCATTTAGTTCTAAAACAAACGCTCAGATCAATCTTGAAACCAGCGATATTGATATGGAAGGCGTGAGTATCATAACCATTGCAGATTCGCAGAATGTGTATCTCTTTCCAAAAGATGAAAAAGCAACGCTGAAAAAAAACCAGGACATTGCTTTTTCAGGAACAACTTTTGCAGGCCGACTCGATTTTATTGGAGAGGGATTTTATTTTAACTATGATTCTTTTAAAGTGGATTTAACGAATTTGGCATCTGCTACAGTTAATATTCCTACCGGTGAAAAAGACAAAGACGGGGATGAAATATTCAAACCCATGAAATCCAGAATTGAAGGATTGACAGGTTATATGATTATTGATGAACCGGATAATAAATCAGGAAAAGATCGCAATCCTGAATACCCGATTTTTGTAAATCAGGATGTTTCTTTTGTTTATTACGACAAAGCATCCATCTATGACAGCACCTATCGCAGGTCTGATTTTTACTTTGAGCTGGAGCCCTTTGAGTTTGACAGCCTCAATACTTTTGATGCCTACATGTCCAACCTGCACGGAAAACTGGTATCAGCAGATATTTTTCCTGATTTTGAAGAAAAACTGCACGTACAGAAAGACCTCTCTTTCGGCTTTACCAGGGGCACACCTAAAGAGGGATTTCCGCTTTATAAAAACAAAGCTACTTATTACGATAGCATTCACCTCAGCGACAAAGGCCTGATCGGAAAGGGCAAGGTAGATTACCTTTTTACCAGTTTTAGTTCAGACAGTATTTTGTTCACCCCCGATTCGATGAACACCATTGCAGATACCTTTCACATGGAGCAATCAGAACATCAGGGCGTAACTTTTCCGCTTGTTTCAGCCAAAGGAAATTTTATTCATTGGCTGCCCTACAAAGACAGTATGTTCCTGAAAAGTCTTGAAAACCCTTTTAAAATGTATGAAGAAGGGGCCACGCTTGAGGGGGATTTGCTCTTTACCTTAAAAGGATTGAAAGGTGCCGGGGAGTTTGAGTTTAATGAGGCTGCCCTAACTTCCGAACAGTTTGCATTCCAGTCGCAAAGTCTTTTTTCTGATACAACAGACATGCAGATAAAATCACTGGGAGGAGAAGAAGGAGTGACATTTGAAACGCCTAATGTGCGTGCAGATATAGATTTTGAAAAGCGTTTTGGCGAGTTTAAATCCAATGATGAAGGAATTCCCACCCAATTTACCAATAATCAGTTCCGCACGGCCATCAATGAATTTACCTGGGATATGGAAGCCAATATTCTTGTGTTTTCCGCTCCTGCCGGAAGTCCAGGCTCCGAATTTATTTCTACCCATCCTGAACAGGACTCTTTGAGTTTTTTGGTAAAAACAGCCACATTTGACATGAGCCAATCAACTATAGCTCTGGAAGGGGTGCCTGAAATCCGGGTGGCAGATGTATCAATCGTCCCCGATAGCAATAAGGCCAAAATTATGCCCGGGGGTAAACTCGACACCTTGCGCAATGCAACTGTGCATATTGATACTTCCAATAATTTTCACAAAATCTATGAAGCGGACATTGTAGTAAATGGCCGGCTTGATTACAAAGGAAAAGGCCTGGTGGATTATCAGTATCCCGATTCCGAACCACAGGCCATATTACTTGATAATATTTATGTAACAAAAGAAGAGCAGCGCAGAAAGACTTTTTATAAAACAAAAGCCGAAGGGCTGATTGAAGAAACCGATTCATTTCTGCTGGATGAAATGCTGGAATATCAGGGGAAAGTTTTTCTGAATTCTGAAAGGAAAAGTCTCGAATTTGAAGGACTTACACGTCTGAGTATTTCAGATACAAGCTTGAAAACCGATTGGTTTGCTTTTAAGGATACCATTGACCCAGAATCCATTTTTATCCATTACGATCATATGAAAAATCCGCAAGGCGATACACTTCTAAGCGGATTGTATTACAATGCAGGAGATACTGCAGGTATCAAAACTTACTTGTCTTCTCCGGGAGCCTCACCTGATGACCATACCATTATTCAAGCCAATGGCGCTCTGCAATACGGCCATGATAAAATGGCTGTTTATTTTGGAAATGAGGCCAAATTATTGGGTAAGCAAAGAGATGGAAACATTGTTCGCTATTTTGAAAAAGAAAAGAAAGTAGAAGCTGAAGGAACTTTTGATTTTGGGCTCAAAACACCTCCAATTAATATTAAAAGTGCCGGAAAAGCTGTCAATGACCTTGAAGAAAGAACCTATCTTTTCTATTCTTTACTTGCTTTGGAATTACCTATTGATAAGGAGTTGATTGAGACTTTTGCAGGAGATGTCAATGCGTTTAGTTTCGATCGACCGGATAATAATTATATTGATGAAGAATTTTACAATACTATTTCTGAATTTGTAAAGGATAATAATCAAAAATCTTTTATTGAAAACATTGAAAAAACCGGTCAATTTGAAAAACCTAAAGACCTTAGCAACTACACTATTGTATTCAGTAATATTGAATTGATTTGGGATCCAGAGCTCAGAATTTACAGATCTACAGGCACCCTGGAATTGGCATATGCAGGAGACCTCGCCATCAATAAAGAGCTTAAAGGTTTTGTAGAACTGGGCTTGCGTCAAAACAATGATTTTTTCAATATTTATATCGAGTCAACTTTTGATGATTGGTATCATTTTGCATACAAAAACAAAACGCTTCAGATCGGTACTTCCTCTAAAGATTTCAATACACTACTTGGAGCTATTTCGCCTGAAAAGAGAACGAGCAAACTCGATGGTGATGAGTTTTTCTTTTATACCCTTGGTACCTATGGCAATATGCAGTCTTTTGTATATCGTATGCGCATGATTGAAGAAGGTACTTTTAGTGACTCCATGTTTACCATGCCCGAACCGCCTACGGTTGAAGAAGAAATGGAGCAGATCAAACAGCAATTGCTCGAAGAGGAAGAAAAAGGCAATGTGGTGATGCCCGGATCCGATGAAAAAGAAGAAAAGAAAAAGAGCAAAAAAGGCGATGAGTCACTTGACCCCATTTCTGAGGCCATTAAAAAACAAAAAGAGAAAGAAGCATTGGAGCAAAAGAAATCCATTTTAGAACAGCTGAAAGAGGAAGAGGAAAAGCTGAATGAAAAAGAAGGTAAGAAAGAGGAAGCTCCTGATGCGCCTGTTGAATCAGAAGAAGCAATAGAGCAGGAGCCTGAAAAGGAGAAAGTGCCCGAAGAAGAACCTGTTCCGGAATCCGAAGAATCTTCTAAAAAGAAAAAGCAAAAAGAAGAAATGCCTGCGGAACCTGAAAAAGAGATGACTCCCGAAAATTCAAGTGCCAATGATGAGATGGAAACTAATGAACCTGAACTAGAAGAGGAGCCGGCTAAAGAGGAAACACCTGTTGAGGAAGAAACGTCAGAAGAAGAACAAATTCATGAACAGGAAGAATCTTCCAAAAAGAAAAAGCAAAAAGCAGAAAAGCCTGAGGAATCTGAAAAAGAAATTGCTCGTGAAGAATCAAGTACGGATGAAGAAGCAGAAACTGATGAACCTGAATTGGAAGAGGAGGCGGCAAAAGGGGAAACACCTGTTGAAGAATCCGGTTCTGAGCCCGAAGAATCTGATGAAAAGAAAAGAGAAACGAACCCTGAAGAATCTGCTATAGAGGAATCTACAGAAGTTGATCCAAATAATAATGAGGAAACGACTGAACCTGAAAAAGATAAGAAGTCTAAAAAGGAGCGGAAAAATAAGGATCAGGAAGAGGAAGAATAATCTCAAAACAAATGAATTCAGTTCCTTTGGGCTTGTAGGTCATACATTAGAATTTGGATTATGCATCCCATAAAAATTTAGCGTAAATTAGACTTCTGAATAAGCCAATTATAGTTTGAAATGAAGTTTTTTTACTTGAATTTTATCCGGGCAATTGCATCGATATGTATTGTTTTTCTTTCCCTGCACGCCTTTTCCCAGGGAAATATGGTTTCCATTACAAGTACTGTCCCCGGTGAAATGACGGTTTGTGCACCTCCTCAGACTTTTGAAATTGAAATTTACAATCCCTCGCCCTCCTTGCTCAGAAATATTTTTCTTACGGCAGATATGCCCGATGGTATTTTATATGAGCCGGGAAGCATTAATGGTGCCACTGAGTTTGACATCTCCGATCTTTCACGCCCTATTTTCGAGCTGAACAATCTACCCACCCTTAATAAAATAACATTAAGTTTTGAAGTCTCGGTTTCCTGCGACATCATCAGTTTTGTGGCAGCAGGCAACCTGGTAGAAAACTATATCCGGGTAGATTACAGAGCGCGAAATTTGCAAACTTACGATGAACACACTACCAATATCTATTCAATTCGCCAGCCCAACCTTTCCATCACTTCCATCACCAACCAAACTTATTCAGGCAATACGGGCGATATTTTTACCCGCTGCATTACTATTTCCAATGGCGGCCTGGGCTCATTGAGCGAATTTACGCTCACTGAAGACCACGGTGATGGCATTCAAATCAACAGTGTGGATATGGGAAATTGGGTCAATAATGGATTGACAGAAACCATTACACTGGGCGCGGCAGATTTTGTGCAAATTGGTGACGGGGATACTTTGTTTGACAGTGGGGAACAAATCGAAATTTGCCAAACGGTTGAGGTAGTCAATTGCGTATCTGTAGCTTCTGAATATGAAGCAGCCTGGGGATGCTTTTCCGAAATTTGCCAGGCTTCCAATTCCAGTGCCAATGTGGTGTTTCCCAATTTAACGCCCAATTTGGTGGTCAGCCACAGTACTTCAATGAATTCTTGTTTGGGAACAGCCACGCCCAGTCAGCAATCACTAACTATAGAAAATACCGGGCAGGGCGATGCGCTGGATGTGATTTTGGATATATTCCAGGCTGCAGGGGCAAATTTCACTACCGGGCTTCGTTCCAGAATTGATGAAAACAGTTTTACCATTCAATTTGGTGCCGGTTCTGTTGACCCCTTGACACCCACTTCCACATCAAATAATAGTGCCTATTCCTGTCTTGCGCCCAATCCTAAAGCCAGAGCTTTTTTAGATATCCCCGTTATTCCAGCCGGAGAAACAGTTTATATCCGATGGGATTCCTACAGTTGTTGCGTACAAAGCTGTGGTGGAGGAAATGGGTCAAGAAATATCAATGGCTGGAAATATGCTGGCTCATATACCAATATCTGTGAAAATGATTATTCCATAGCAACTACTCTGGCAAGACATGATCGGCAACTTTATGGACAACTGGCCAATAATGGTTCTCCGGCAACAATGAGTGCCGGGCAAACAGAAGCTTTCAGTTTTATTTTCACCAATTATGGCAATTCCTATCCCAGTGGTCCAAATCGCTACTGGAAATTTGTGGTTACCCTGCCACCCTGTGTAATCTATGCCGGAAATATGGAGCTGCGCCACAGAAATGGAGCTGCCGTTTGGAATCCAGGCAGTGTTACCCCTAATGGAAATGAGTTGGAAGTAATTTTCAATGGCAGTCCCCCTTTTAATTTGCACCAGGCTGCCTTGAATTTTGATTTGAGTGTAGATTGCGGCACTTGTTCCTCCGGTGGCTCGGGGCAAGTAGAAGTAGAATCTTTTTATGCGCCCAATGGAAACTGTCCCTGCGAAGTAGCACTTTCCTGCCAAAGCAGTCCCTTGTCCGTTGTTTGTCCCCAAAGCTGCGAGGGCATGACCATTGCTTCTTTTGATATTTCACGAAGCAGCTATGGACAACCTGACAACAATGAAGATGGACTGCCGGATGCCGCTCCTGCCACGCTTGATTTTTCATTGATCAGAACCGATAGGGCCATGTTTGGCGATACGCTCACTGCCGATTTCAGGGGAGCGGTCAATACCAGCCTGAACAATCCCACTTGGGAATATGCCTATGCCAGGAACCAGATTACCAATGGCAATAGGGTCAGTTTTGTGGGAGCGGAATTGACCATTAAAAGAGGTCTGCAAACTTTCACTTGTACTGATTTTACACCAACTGTAAATACAGCAGGAACAACAAGAACTTTTGATTATGATTTAAGTGCTTCGGTATTAATAGCTCAAGGCTGTGTACCGCCCGGATTTGAATACCTACAGGGCGATTCGGTGATATTCCAACCGCAGTACAAAGTAACTTCCAACCCGGGGGGAAATGTTTTGGAATGCGATGTGGACAATGAATTTTACCTGAGCCCTGTGGCCAATCCCACAGACAATTCCGACAAATTCTCCTGCAACCTGTTTCAGGGCAATTTTTCCATTGTGGGCTATTATTTTACCAATTGGGGACCCAATGATTACAATATTTCAGCTTGTCAGGAAATCACCATTTCACAAAATTATTACCTGAGCATTGGTCCCTGTTGCCAAAATTATGCTGGGGGAAATTTCTTCCCTTATGAATACCGCTACTGGGCACATATCCAAACACTGGAAGTTCAGCCGCCTGCTGGTTATGAATATATTTCAGGACGCTTTAACCACAGAAGAACAGCAGGGAATGGTGGTCAGGATGTTCACCCTTGGATCAATGTCAATCCCGTAGATCCCAATGCGCAAAGGCTGGAATTTGAAGTGGAACAATATTACGAAGCCTTTGGTGGCACTATACCTTTCAGTGATGATGGGTTTTACGGCTCCATTCAAGTTACCTTTTCTCCAAGCTGTGCAGTTGTTCCCAATGTGGCTTCCAATATGGGCTATTATTGGACTTTTGGCGAAAGCGATTATCTTAATAATTCCAATACCGGAAACAATCAAAACAGAACCAACCACGATTACATTACCTATCAGGGGCCGGAACTGTTGTTGCAATCTACTCTGCCTTCCGTTTTGGCGCCCAATAGATTGGCAGAGTGGGAAATTTCAGTTTCCAATACCACCAGTTCTGATGCATTGAACTCCTGGCTTTCGGCACCCTCAAGCAATGGCATTACAATAGAGGAAGTTTATGATTTGGACAACAACCAGGTCATTCCAGACAGTGGGGAAATCTACCAAATAGGTACTGTTGACGCATCTGATGTGCGAAATTTCAGGATCAGGGCTTCTTATACCAGTTGTAATTCAGCAAGTATTGATTTGCATACCGGTTGGAATTGCAATGCGGGCTATCCGGCAGATTTGGCCGATTACCCCTGCAATACGGAATCCATCACCTTAACGGTTACCCCGCAATCGCCCACCCTTGTGGCCAATGTATTCAGTCCACCCAGTGCCGTGGATTTGTGCGATACGGCAACCTACACGGTGGAAGGTGAAAATATCCAATTGGGCACGGCCTATGATTTGAGCCTTACGGTCGTATTGCCCGTTGGCGTGACCATTGTGCCTGGAACAGCACAAATGGAATATCCCCCCGGCAGTGGCATGTCGATAATTCCCGATCCTGTGTTTTTGGGTGGTACCATGTGGGAATGGGATTTGTCTTCCTATGATTTACAATTGGATACCGCAGGTTTAAAAGGTTTGCTGAGTCAAAATTTAAATACCGTTACCGTAGATTTTCAGGTGGAAACGGGTTGCGATTATATTTCCGGTAGTTTGATCGGTTTCAATTTTCAGGGAGAAAGTGCCTGTGGACAGGTAACAGGACAGGAAATTACGCTTTCCTCGCAATTGACCATTGCCGGAGCAACAGAACCTTATTTTACGGATATTGATTTGACAACTACCTATATTTCCCCTTGTAATGATGCCTCGGAAATGAAAGTATCCATCGTGAATACCGGGCCCCTGGATTTTGGCCCCACCGATTCCATTTATATTGATTTGCCGGAAAATGTAACATTGATTCCCAATTCCTTCAATGGCATTTATAATGCACCTGCACATAATAATCCATCTACCACCATGCTGAACAATCGACAAAGAATTGCCTGGTCGATGCCACAGGGTACTGCGGTAAACGACAGTGTGGTCTTTAGTTTTGAATACGAGGGGGATGCAGCTGAGCTTTCCTGTGATATTTCAGATTTTGAGGCCACGAGCATCAGTTCCAATAATATTCTCTGTGTGGTCAGCAATCAGCCCTGTGATATTCGTGTGGTAACGGGTTCGGAAAGCCTTCCTGTTTACACCTACAAGGCGAATTTGCAATTTGCCTCAGCTACTGCCATTGCCCAGCCTGTGAGCAACTCTACCGAACAAGTGGATTTTGATATTGTGCTGGAAAATTTCGGACAGACCATCAATGCGGGCAACAATACCATTTTGAATTACTATCACGATGCGGATGGCAGTGGGGATTTTTCTCCCGGTGATGTGCTTTTGGCAAGTGATACCATTACACAGCAAATTTCAAATGGAGGCACTTATTTTCACAATTCTAGTCATGTGTTCAATTCTGGGGAAACCTGTCCCATTGTAGTGCAGATTGATCCGCAAGAAACCCATTGTGTGTGCAATGGAAATCAAACCCTGATCAATGATATTCCCCTGATCAATGCAGGAATGGACAGCACAGTATGTTCGGAAGAATCTTTTGAAATGGGTTTTGCAAATTTCAATGGCTACAGCTATTCCTGGAGTCCCGCTGCGGGCTTGAGCGATCCCAATATTGCCAACCCGATTTTTTCCATGCCCAATAATGGCAGTGTGGCAGATACGCATCTGTATATTTTGACTACGGATATGGGCTTGTGTAATTCCATCGATTCGGTAAGGGCAATCGTCAATCCTTTGCCAACGGTAAGTTTTAGTGGATTGGATGTCGAATATTGCGTAAATGAGCCCGAGGCTGCGTTAACGGGAAGTCCCGCAGGTGGCACTTTTGCTGGAACGGGCATGAGCGGAAATATTTTCAGTCCTGCCGATGCAGACACTGGTACGCATATCATCAGCTATACCTATACCGATGGAAATGGCTGTACGGACAGCAGTCAGCAGCAGGTAATTGTTCGGCCTTTGCCGGTAATCGATGTAGCTTCCTTTGGCAATATTTGCCTGGATGCCGATCCTTTGGTTTTGACACAGGGCACGCCTGCTGGAGGTACTTATTTTGGAACGGGTGTGAGTGCTGGCGAATTTGATCCTGCTACTACTGGATTGGGCACACATACCATTTATTACACCTATACCGATCCGGTTTATTCCTGTACCGATACTTCGAGCAATACCATAGAAGTGCGCCCGCTACCGGAAATTGCATTGGATACGATTATAAATGTAACATGCTTTAGCCTGGAAGATGCGGAAATCCAAATTTCTGCGAGCAACGGCAATACGCCTTATGATTTTGAATGGTCGAATGGAGATCAAACCCAAAACCTGCAAAATGTCGGGGCTGGAAATTATTATGTCATCCTCACGGATCAATATGGCTGCGTGGATTCTGCGAATTATGACATTACAGAGCCAGACAGTTTGATTGGAACAGCTACTGTTTTGGAATATCCCGGAGGAAATAATGTAAGTTGCCTGAATGCAACAGACGGACAAGTGGATGTGGCGACAGTAGGAGGAACGCCTCCTTACAGTTATAATTGGTCAAACAATGATGTTGGTATTCCATTGGCAAATGTCGGTGCTGGAACATACACCCTAAGTATCACAGATATTTACAATTGTATAGATACACTTCAAGTCACCCTCACAGAACCAGACACGCTTATTAGTTCACTTTCTGCATTGACTTATATTGGCGGAAATAATGTAAGCTGCTATGATGCAGAGGATGGGGAAATCACTTCAAGTATCACAGGCGGAACGCATCCCTATTTCTACGATTGGTCGAATAATGACAGCGATTCTATCATTGATAATTTGGCTGCGGACACTTATTATTTGACCGTAACGGATACCAATGGCTGCGAAACCCAAAACAGCATTGTGCTCACACAGCCCGATTCCATTTCCATTGACACCACCATTGGCATTGTGCATTGCCTGGGTGGCAGCGATGGTAGTATTGAGTTGATTCCTTCGGGAGGCATTGCCCCCTATACCTACAATTGGTCGAACAATGAAACGACCCAAACAATCGACAGTCTGAGTGCGGGTATTTATTCCGCAACGGTTACGGATGAAAATGGCTGCGAGCAGTACATTACGGTAGAATTGGAAGATGGCTATCAATTGGAAACCGATATGAGTTGGGTAGATGTGACTTGCCACAATTTTGAGGATGGCACAGCAGAAGTTACGCCCACCAATGGATCGGCACCTTACGATTACGATTGGTCCAATGCAGCCCAAACACCCGATATTGCCAATTTGGATACGGGCATTTATACCGTTTTGGTAACCGATGCCAATAATTGCGAAGCTTTTGATACGGTGCAAATTTCACAACCGGACAGCTTGCTGGGAACGGCCGATATTTTAGAATATCCCGGAGGAAATAATGTGAGTTGCCTGAATGCCACGGACGGACAGGTGGATATTGCCACCACGGGCGGGACATTGCCCTATGCATACAATTGGTCCAACAATGATGTGGGCATTCCGCTGGCGAATATTGGTGCGGGCAATTATACTTTGACCATCAGCGATTCCAATAATTGCAATTATGTGATTGATGTAACACTCACCGAGCCCGATTCCCTGGTCAGCAGTCTTTCTGATTTGGAATATATTGGCGGAAACAATGTGAGTTGCTTTGCTGCGGAGGATGGGGAAATCACTTCAAGCATTACGGGCGGAGCGCATCCCTATTTCTACGATTGGTCGAATAATGACAGCGATTCTATCATTGATAATTTGGCTGCGGACACCTATTATTTAACCGTAACCGATACCAATGGCTGCGAAACACAAAACAACATTGCCCTCACACAACCCGATTCCATTTCCATTGACACCACCATTGGCATTGTGCATTGCCTGGGCGGCAGCGATGGCAGTATTGAGTTGATTCCTTCGGGAGGCATTGCGCCCTATACCTACAATTGGTCGAACAATGAAACGACCCAAACAATCGACAGCCTGACTGCGGGTATTTATTCCGCAACGGTTACGGATGAAAATGGCTGTGAGCAGCACATTACGGTAGAATTGGAAGATGGCTATCAATTGGAAACGGATAGGAGCTGGGTAGATGTAACTTGCCACAATTTTGCAGACGGTACAGCAGAAGTTACGCCCACCAACGGATTAGCACCTTATGATTACGATTGGTCCAATGCAGCCCAAACGCCCGATATTGCCAATTTGGACACGGGCATTTATACCGTTTTGGTAACCGATGCCAATAATTGCGAAGCTTTTGATACCGTGCGTATTTCACAGCCCGATAGTCTTTTGAGCTCTATTAGCGGAATGGATGTCAGTTGTTTTGATGGCTCGGATGGAGAAGCTTTTGTTGTAGTGGAGGGCGGAACCGAACCTTATACCTATGCTTGGAATGTTTCGGGGGCCGCTGCCGAAATTTCGGGATTGTCCGAAGGAAATTATGCGGTAACGATTACGGATGCCAATTCCTGTAAATCTTATGAGGAGATTGCCATCAATCAGCCGCAGCCCATGTGGGTGAAAACCGATACTCCGGTATATGAAATTGCGCTGGGCGATGAAGTGGAAATTTTAACGGATTTCTTTGCCAATGGTCGTTTCATTGACCGCTACGAATGGACGCCTTCCGATGGTTTGGATTGCGACAATTGCGAAACTACGCTTGCCTCGCCCATAGAGGAAACGCTTTATACGCTTGAAATAACGGATGAAATGGGCTGTAAGGCAGATACTAATTTCATTGTGAAAATCAAGCCGGACAAGGTTTTTTATATTCCCAATGCATTTTCTCCCAACAATGATGGCAAAAACGATGAATTCCGGGTTTATGCCCTGGGCGTAGAGCGCTTTCACCTACAGATTTTCGATCGCTGGGGCACCCTGGTTTTTGAAACCCGCGACATTGAAGAAGGCTGGGACGGTCGCTATAATGGTAGGTTGCTAGAATCCGAAGTTTATGTCTATCGCGTCTATGCCGATTTCCTCGACAAAGACCTGATCAAAAGGGAAGGGAGCTTGACGCTGTTGAGGTAGGATGTGCAGGTTGATTACATCAAAAAAACCTCTACAAAGAATCGTCATTGCCTGCCCGACTATAGCCATGCAGGCGGGCGAATTTTTCGTAATGCCTGCCCGAACTAGGACAGGCGGGCATTCGGGCGGGAAATGAAGAAAAATGTGGCAATCTCCCACCAATCAACGATGCTTTTGCCCTGATTGCTTGTGAGAGTAATACCAAATTAATTGTGTAATGCCGCATATATTCCTTATCTTTCCATGATGGG